>BAXC01000120.1 GCA_001310375.1 Bacillus sp. JCM 19041
AACGCGTTTGGGTCGGATGATTTAAAGGGAGAGTATTGGCTAGCAGATATGGTATTTACGAACTGTCCGTCGGTTTGTCCAATTATGACACCTAATATGAGAAGCTTGCAAGACTTTGCTTTAGAAGAAGGGCTTCCGCTCTCCTTCGTTTCGTTTACGGTTGATCCGGAAACCGATGATGTTGAGCGACTTTATTCGTACAGTAACAACGTCGCTGCTGATATGGAGAATTGGCGCTTTTTAACTGGCTATACCCAAGAGGAAATAGCCGATCTATCAGAAGAAGCTTTTCTTTCCCCTGTTCAAGAAGCACAAGATGGTTTAGATATTGTTCATAGTACACGCTTCTTTTTGGTCGACCCAGAAGGGGATGTAATTCGACTCTATAACGGGTTGGCGGTGGATCAATCACCAATTAAGCAGGACTTGCAAAATGTATTGCCTTAAAAAAAGAACAGAGGAAACCGAATGAAACACAGAAACTGCTACTTGTCTGGCGAGAAAATAAGCTGGTTTCCAAATGAGGGATGACAGGATCGTTTTATTTTGAAAAGCGAAAAAGTTCATTCGGATTAACATTTTTCTTTTATAGTTAACAGAGATGATGAAACAAACGGAGGATCTAATGGGGAAACAACAAATAAGCAAAAAATCGGATGCTGCTTCTTTTTATCAAGTCGTTTGGCGATGGCATTTTTATGCGGGTATCATCTTTGCTCCATTTTTATTTATTTTAGCTTTTAGTGGTGGCGTTTACTTGTTTAAGCCGCAAATTGAATCGTATTTATATCAAGATATGCTTGTTGCCGCAACGACGGAAGGTGTGCCACTAAGTTATTCAAGTCAGGTGGAGTCTGTATTAGAATCCTACCCGAATGCAACGATCTCGTCTGTTGTCATTGATGACGATCCGAGTCGCACAACTGAGTTTGTTGTGAGTGAAGATGGAGTAGGCTCTTCTGTATTTGTCAATCCATATACAGGAGACATTCAAGGAAAGCTGAATAACGAGGCGAAGTTCTCTGAAGTGTTTAAGAAAATACATAGTGAACTGCTTATCGCTGGGACGATTGGCAATCGCATTGTAGAGTTGGCCGCGTGCTGGGCAGTGATTTTACTTGTGACAGGTTTATACATTTGGTGGCCGCGAAACAGACGCTCGATTTGGGGAACAATTCTGCCGCGATTCTCGAAAAAAGGCAGAGTGTTTTGGCGTGATTTGCATGCTGTACCGGCATTTTGGTTGTCTGCGTTTATTCTTGTGTTAATCGCAACGGGTCTGCCATGGTCGGGCGTGCTAGGTCCACAAATTCAAAACGTTGCTGCAACACCGCAATACGCCTATAGTTTTGGCGAGAAACCGGAATCAATTACGTTAACAAAAGATGTTGTTGATGAAGTCCCTTGGGCAAACGAAAACGTGGCTGTGCCGTCTTCGCAACAATCGAACTACATCCCGTTGACAATTGATGAAACCGTAGGCATTTTTAATGAACATTCCTTGTCTTGCCATATACGGTATCAATGCCGACGGGGGATCATGGTGTATACACGGCCTCACATATGCAACAGCCCGTTGACTTGGCCACTTTGCACATGGATCAGTATAGTGGTGCGGTTTTAAGTGATGTACGATTCGCCGATTTTTCAACGAGTGCAAAGCTAGTTGAATCAGGAATCGCTTTACACGAAGGACGATTATTTGGTTGGCCAAACCAATTGCTTGGTCTGCTTACCTGTTTAGGATTAATGGGAATCGTTGTAACGTCGTTTATTATGTGGAAAAAGCGAAAACCATCAGGAAAAATAGGAGCACCGCCAAAATCAAAAAATAAAAAAACAACACGAATAGTTTTCTTAATTATGATTGGGTTTGGAATCCTTATGCCGTTAGTTGGTGTATCTTTAATTGTTATTTTCTTATTTGACCAATTGATTCGCCCATTCATTTTAAAGAGGCGAGATTCAATTGAAGGGAGGAAGGCGCTATGAAGAAATTAGTTACTATTGTTTGTATGGCTTTTTTTTGTAGGAGCCTGTTCTGAAACGGAAGCACCAACAAATCCTCCAAAGCAGAATGAAACGATTGAAATCGGTGATTACGACGCAGGTGCTGCCGAAGCATCGTATCAAGCGAGCTGCATTCGCTGTCATGGAGATCAACTAGAAGGGGGCAGTGGCCCTTCATTAGTGGCAAAGGGGTTAGCTCCGGAAGAGATTGAAGAAATTTTAGAGAATGGAAGAGGTGCGATGCCACCCCAGTCACTAACCGATGATGAACGAGAGAACTTAGCGAATTGGTTGGCTGATCAATAAACATGAAAAGAGAAAAATTGCAGTTATTGATTTAGTAAATGTATCAATTGTTAATCGTTTTCCAGTTGAAGACAATTCGTCTGGCTTGTTTTACGACGGTGATCTCTTATGGATAGGTGGTCATGGTTCGGAATTTAGACAGTGATTCAATCGATGCCGTAACGATGATTGTTGAAAAAGAAGTACCAGTCTCAAAAGGGTCCTACGCGATTATTGAATAGCATAACTGGTGAATTGTAAAAGAAAGGATGAACGAAATGAAAACACAAGTGATGACTGTAATTATGTTGCTTGGAGTCACATTCTTAGGAGCGTGTGGAAACCAAGATTCGAATGATGACCAACAAATGGTTGCTGAAATTGTAAATGCGCAAATTCAAATTCCCGAGTCGGTTGATACCGCTGGAGAGACACTGTTAAGCGTTCAGTTAGCACAAGGAGAAGAACAAGTCGAAGATGCCGATGAAGTTGTCTTTGAAGTGTGGAAAGATCAAGAAAGAGACAATGGTACGCTCGAAGAGGCAACTCATCAAGAAGATGGCGTTTATGAGATTACGCATTCGTTTGACGAAGATGGGATTTACATCGTACAAACACATGTGACAGCGCGGGACATGCATGTTATGCCGAAGCAAATGATTGTCGTAGGTGATGTATCAGAACAAGAGGTGGAGGCGTTTCAAGAGTCTGGTGGTACTTCGACTGATGAAGAAGAAAGCCAACATCATCACCATTGATGATTATTCGTGTAACCGTTCTTTTATCTGAATCACACTCTAATTACTAATTATTTTTTGTCATAATTATTGCCATTAGATCGTAAGTATTGTATTGTATAAGCTATCTTATTGAAACTTTCTAGGGTTCCGCATTTATTTTTTGATGGTCTGGTCCAAGAGAAAGTGCAGAGCGTTTGCTCTGTCCACGGAGGGATAAAAGCCCGGGAGATATCACAGATTTTGTGGTATTTCTCGGGCTTTTTTTTGATAAGAGAGTAATAAAAATCATGAAAGAGGTGTCATCATGTGGTTCTTGGTTGTAATAGCAGCTATCTTTGAGATTGGATGGGCAACAGGTTTAAAGTACGCTAATGATGTAACAACATGGTCTTTAACTATTGTTGCAATTATTGTTAGCTTTAGCTTATTAATTAAATCAGCATCAGTATTGCCTACCAGTACGGTTTACGCGGTTTTTGTTGGTTTAGGAACGGTAGGAACAGTAGCGGTGGATCTACTCTTTTTCGGCGTTGATTTAAACTTATTGGGTATCTTTTTTGTAGGGTTGTTGTTAACAGGCGTTTTAGGGTTAAAAATGGTTACTGGCGATAAGAAAGATCAGAAAGAGGTAGGTACGCAATGAGTTGGTTCATCCTTATCTTAGCTGGACTGCTTGAAGTAGTAGGTGTAAATGGTATTCAACAATACACGAAAGGACATACAATAAGAGGAGCTCTGTTTGTCGTGTTTGGCTTTACAGCAAGTTTATCGTTATTAGGAATTGCAATGGAAAGTATTCCACTCGGTATAGCATACGCTGTATGGACTGGTATGGGCACGGTGGTAGTGCTATTTTAGGAATGCTTTTTTATAATGACTCAAAAGACGTAAAAAGAATGATTTTCTTAGCATTTATTATCATCGCAGTAATTGGTTTAAGAATTGTTTCAGCTTAGCAAATATTCATATATTGTGATTTTGATGTATTCAACCAAGTATTGTATATGTAATTTCGGATTGATTTTCTATGAGATATCTTTTATAGTAATGATAACTAAACAAAGCTTTCTAGGGTTCCGCTTCATATGAAATGAAGGCCTGGTCCGAGTGAAAGTGCAGAATTTAAAATTCTGTTCACGGAGGGATAAAAGCCCGGGAGATATCACATACAGCTGTGATATTTCTCGGGCTTTTTTCTGTTATGAAAGCTTATGTTTGGAAATAATAGAAAAAACGATTAATTAGAGGTGTTTGTCTATGTGGATATTAGTAGTAATAGCTGCCGTGTTCGAAATAGGATGGGCTACAGGTTTAAAGTATGCTAATGATGTGACAACTTGGTCGTTAACGGTTGTAGCAATTATTATTAGTTTTGGTTTATTAATAAGATCAGCTTCAAAACTACCAACCAGTACTGTTTATGCAGTCTTTGTTGGTTTAGGAACAGTCGGAACGGTAGCCGTTGATATATTATTTTTTGGGGTTCCGATAAATCTTGGTGTTATTCTTTTTGTACTGCTCTTACTAACAGGGGTGCTTGGATTGAAGATGGTTACTGGTGACAAGAAAAACCAACAGGAGGCGGGTAAATAATGGCTTGGGTTATCTTAATTATAGCTGGTCTTCTTGAAGTACTTGGAGTTAACGGTATCCAAAGATATATTCAAGGTCATAAAGTAAGCGGCATTTTATTTGTTGTTTTTGGTTTCGCGGTAAGCTTAACATTACTATCCATCGCAATGGAAAGTATTCCCCTTGGTGTGGCTTACGCCGTATGGACTGGTATGGGCACCGTTGGTAGTGCTATTTTAGGAATGATTTTTTATAACGATTCAAAAGACCGCAAAAGAATTTTGTTTCTAGCGATTATTGTTATTGCAGTAATTGGATTGAGAGTTGTTTCAAGCTAAAACATTTGAAAAAAATATCTCAAAAGGCAGTGGCTGATTATGTCCATTCGTTTTTATTTTCATTGATGGTTTCCTATTAATACTACTGATTTTACTAATGGGCAGTATGTTTAAAGACAAAACGAAATAGGCGTAAGATTAATAGTGATTAGTCTGCAAAAAGTAAATGTATTAATAAACAATATGTCAGAAGACTACATGTTTACGCATGTGGTCTCTAGACGTTTATTAAATACGGATCTCAAAAAGAGGTGTAATGAATATGACTATACAAATAAAAAAGTGTAATCTTAGCGATTTAGATAAATTAAAAGAAATAAGTATTGAAACATTCAACGATACATTTAAAGACCAGAACGCCCCTCAAAATATGACATCTTATATAGAAAGAGCATTTAACACGAATCGGTTAGAGAAGGAATTGTCCAATATGTTCTCAGACTTTTATTTCGTTTACTTTAAAGAGGGAATTGCAGGTTATTTAAAAGTTAATATTAATGATGCACAGTCAGAAAAAATGGATAATCAATCACTAGAAATTGAAAGAATCTATGTAAGAAGCAAATTTCAAAGACAAGGACTTGGAAAGTATCTATTGAAGAAAGCGATAGAAA
This sequence comes from Bacillus sp. JCM 19041, assembly GCA_001310375.1. Classification (GTDB taxonomy): domain Bacteria; phylum Bacillota; class Bacilli; order Bacillales; family Bacillaceae_D; genus Shouchella. The sequence goes on from BAXC01000120.1 coordinate 5,560, forward strand.
TAGCTAAAGAAAAAGATAAACGATTAATCTGGTTAGGGGTTTGGGAAAAGAATGTAAATGGTATTGAGTTCTACAATAACATGGGTTTTGTTAAAACTGGTTCCCACTCATTTTTCATGGGTGATGAGGAACAGACCGATTTCATCATGGTTAAGAACATCTAACATCATTATGAAATCAGTTTGAGGGGAAGGTGATAGAGAAGAATAAGTTCAGCTATTTCTCTATATGAAAGAACGTCTTCCGTCATATGATGAAACGATTGTTCAGTTGTCGTCGCTCGAAACTGAGCCGAACCGCAACTGACTCTTTCAATGCCGATATTCGATAACTCTGCTAACGAAGGCAATGCCACATCTGCTAATAAGTTAATCGGACAAGTAATGACATCCCGTACCTTTTTAATCGTCTCTTGATCTGTTAAGCCAGGAATAAAGATGCAATCTGCCCCGATTCTTGGTAGGCTTTGGCACGTTTTGAGGCTTCTGCAAAACGGGTAGACGGCTCGCCGACGTGTAACCAGTAGATATCGGTACGTACGTTAATAAATAGTGGAACTTGATTTGCACTGGACCATTCTTTAATAGCTGTAATCTTATCTTTTTGTAATTCCAACTCAAAAACAAGATGCTCGGAATTCCCAGTACCATCTTCGAGGTTGATGCCAATGGCCCTGGCGTCTACTACTCTTTCAACTGTTTGTACGACTTCTTTAAGTGGCGAAATGTTTGTTCCTTAACGGATTGTTCGTGTTTATTCATCGTGATCATTTCCTTTTAGTCGGATTCAGTTGTTTACATTTTAAACCATAGTAGTGTTATCTGTTAGCTAAGCATTGGTTTTGCGGCATTAGCCTTTTGACTGTCCATAACGAAATAGCTGCAAAAGAGGTAAAAGTGGTCTCTTATTCGGGTGAATTGGAACCTTTATTCTCGCAAATGTTAAACTCTAGCCGCCGTTAGTTTTAAGGTTATTGAGAGTCATTTACTTTTTTAGTTACCGTTTTATCTTTATCCTTACTCTTTTCTTTATCATTATAATACGTTTGCATTTCTTTATAAATATATCTAGCTATGTCTTCAGGAAAATAATTATTAAATTCATGATTGTGTGTGGCAAGAAACTGATCATCATCAATAAGATTTAAAAAGTTTCTACTTGTTGGAAATATATGATCCATTTTGTTTAGAATATCTCGTATCTTTTTTCTGCTACTAGAATCATTAAAACGTATAGAGTTCCTAATCGCTTGAATTAAATTCCATACTTCTCTATCCATTTTCTCCTTATATTGTGGATCATTAAGCAACTTTATTTCTTCCATGATCTGCTTGTCAGCCATAAAATATTTTTCAAATGCTTGAATTTGATTTTTTTCCCGCCTAAATAAATCAAGCATAATAAAAGCAAATTCATCTAATTGTTCCTCAGAAATACCGTCAATGTTGTACAACCGATCCATTCTCATAATTACTTCTAAACGATCATTTAACTCTGCTTGTTTTTTTTCAATTAACTGCTTCTGTACAAGCAATAAATCACGATTTTTTACATTTTCATTGGTTATTTGTTTTTTTATTTCATTTAAAGATAAACCAAAATGTTTTAAAATCGTTATTTGTTGAAATAGTTCCCAGTCTAATCGTGTATATAATTTTCGCCCATTTTTATTATATTTGGTGGGGGTAAGTAACTCAATTTTATCGTAATACCGTAGTGTTCTCACTGTTGAGCCTACTAATTTTGCAAACTGACCAATTGTCATTTCCATGTTATGACCTCCTTACTGGATTATAAACTGTGACGTAAGGTCGCAATCAATACAATAGTTACTAGTTTTAATAATATAATTTACTTTAAAAAAGCTTGCTTACGACATTACGTCACAATCTATGATTAGTTCTATATTAAATCGAGAGGAAGATGATATATGGAACAACAACAATCATTATTTAGAAATCGCCCGTTTATATTTCTATTTATTGGTGGCTTTTTAGCGATTATTGGTTTTAGCATGTTTTTCATGACAACAACTTGGTTTGTCATTTCGGATTTAGGTTCTGCTAGTTCATTAGGGATCATACTCATTGCCATTACTGTCCCGCGTATTCTCATGATGGCATTTGGTGGGGTTCTCGCTGATAAATTAAAGAAGACGACAATTATGTTTAGTACGAGTTCAATTCAAGGTGTTCTACTCGTTATTATATTTTTATTAAATCATGCAAATCAGTTAACATTTATATACTTGATTATTTTGGGATTCATTTTTGGAACGTTAGATGCTTTTTCTGGACCAGCTGGAACATCATTAATCCCGAAAATGGTACAGAAAAACCAAATAAAACAAGCAAATGCCGTTATTCAGGGATTGGGTCAGATTGGTTTTGTTATTGGACCTATTATATCGGGGAGCGTCATGGAATTTGCCGGGGTAACGACAGGTTATTTAGTCGCAGCTATTATTGTTCTTCTGTCTGCCTTTTTTATGTTTCCACCTTTCTTAAAAGAAGGTCCCGTAGATAATACAATTAAACAAACACCGCTTAAAGATCTAATAGAAGGGTTTTCTTATGTAAAAGCAAGTAAATTTTTAATTACAGGTATTCTTATTTTAATTACGTTAAACTTTTTTGCCTTCGGAGCGATATCCATTGCAATCCCAATTTTAGTAGAAACGTATGGAGGGTCACCCATTAATCTTAGTTACATTGATGCTGCTTTAGGAGTTGGGATGCTGGTAAGTACGGCAATAATCGGTATGGTCAAAATACGCCGTAGAGGATTAACCTCGATTGTTGGATTAATTGCGACATTAATCGTAGCTGTAGCATTTAGTCAAATTCCTAATTTGTATATTTTGACAGCATTAGCGTTCTTAATTGGATTTACCATGACATTTGTTTCAATTCCGTTCTTCACTTCAGCACAAGAAGAGACTGATCCTCGCATTATGGGGAGAGTCATGAGTATTGTCTTCTTAGCAATGAACGGCTTTGATCCACTTGCCTATGCAAGTGTAACATTACTTGTGTCTAGAGGATTTGATATTCAATTAATCATTTTATCCTTTTCGATTGTTGGATTAATTATTGCTCTTATTACTTTATGGAGAGGGAAAACGTACAGAAAGCACACAAGTAGTTATTAGTTCAACCGCACGAAAAGATCACTTTTGGATAGAAAAGTGGTCTTTTTTTAGATTTGTATGATAGGAAATGCTCGTTGAAATGAAACGTTTTATTTGCTGGAAGTTTCAGACCATATAATCAGGTGTCAATCTCGCAGAGTGCTGAGATAGTAAGTTGGGGTCACAAACAAACCTTTAACTATAAAATTACTTCAAATAGCTAGTGATAATGGAGCGATAAAATCCTTTTGGGTAATGTTAAAGTGTGAGAAGTATTATTTGCATATGTACCAAATGTTCGATGAGCTAGAAAAGGCCATCGACGACTATATCTATTTCTATAATTACGAATGGTTACAGAAACGATTAAACGGCTTTACCCCTATGGAAAAAGGGATAAAGCCGATTAGGTCATTCTTATTATTTCCGTTGCCTACTTGACGGAGGCAGTTCGATTTCGGTCTTTTTTTGTTGCTTATTCACGTCAGTTTCGATGACTCGCTGCTTTCTTACCTGGACTTCGTTTGCGAGGGTTGCTCCACGAAGAGTGAAGGGAAGGGTATTGCAGAATGGTGCTTCTTTTATTTAAATTAGATGTTATACATCAAAGCTTGATACGTAAGTGCTTCTACGATTCCATCCTGCTTTAGCGAAGCATATTCTTGAAAGGCAGTCACATTGTTTAACGTTTCTTGTCCGAAGACGCCATCAACAGCCGTTGTATAGCCAACTTCGTTTAGCTGTTTTTGAATGACTTCTACGATTTCTCCTTCATCACCAATCATTACTGGATGATCGAAGTTCGGTAAATTATTTTGATAATCTTCTTCGATGCTATACAGTAACGTTTGATATGTAAGTACATCTACAATTCCATCTACTGTTAATGAGGAATCTCGTTGAAACTCTTTCACGTTTGTTAACGTGACTTGACCAAATATGCCATCAACAGACGTATCATACCCTAATCTAGTTAATTGCGTTTGGACCATTTCAACAACTTCTCCTTCGTCTCCAATTGTGACTGGCTCTTGAAATTCAGGGAAATCATTTGACTGTTCTTGAGCGCTTTGTTGATCTTTCTCTGAAGCGAACCCAATTGCCGTTGGTGAAAAATTTGCGGCTAATACAAAGATCCCGGTCATTGTTACTGTAGTCATTTTTTTCATGTGATATCTCACTCACCTTTCGAATATTTATTTGCTTACCATTCAATAGCCTGATCATACCGCTGATAAACTTCTATCAACCTAAAAAACTTACATCAACCTTAGTTTGTTTATGTTGTTCATTATTCAAAAAGTCATTTAACAGATAAAATAGAGGAAGATGACCAATTACATCATCTAAACGTATCGTTCTTTCAAGTCCGGAAATCAATGAAAAAGAGGTCGAGATCAAACGAATTCATATGGGATCTCATTAGACCATCAACTAGTTTACTCGGATACAGACAAGAACGTTTCCATTTGATCTGGTAGACTATGAGCAGTCTGAAAAAGAAATCGATTTAGAGATGACAGGATTGATCTTGAATCAGGACTTTCCAGAGTTTAAATTAGCCAAATTCCCTGAACCTGTAAAGCCCCCAGAGACACAAAAAAGAGCAACACCCTTATGTGAGTATTGCCCCAATAGATAAAAAAACATCATATATTACTCCAATGGGTCGTTAAATTTAAGTCGCTCTGTGTTAGTAACATCTCCAATTAATGGTAGTCGTTCCAACATATTTTTAAGGTATAAAGCATCCCATGGGAAGTGTTCTGTGATACCTAAACCTACTACGTTATAATTTCTACCTACTTCTTGCAGCACGTTAATTATGTTCTCCATACTTGTACCTCTAGGGATCTTTTCTTTGTATTCTTCATATTTATTCGGGTTAGCTGGAAGAATAGATCGAAACTCCGTCATATCAAGCACATCTAAGTCAAAGTGGATCATCACATGAGTAGGCTGACGTTCTTTTAACCACGCAAGAACTTTAGACTCATCTAATTCTTCTGATGAAAGAGACTGTAAATTCATACCTTTTATTTCTTTTAATTCCAAAGCGTCTAACATGTCACTTAACCCTACGTATAATACTTGCTCTGGTCTTAAAGGTTTGTTAACCTCTTTCACAAAATCTCTATCTCCAACACCCAATAAGTTAGCTAAAACTTGCGAATGGTGGTTTTTCATATCATAAGAAACATCGGGGTGAGCGTCTACCCATAGTAAGACTGTATCTCCATTATATTTCTCATTTAAGAACGCAAAGGGAGCTAAATCTACACTACAATCTCCTCCTAAAACGACTAAGGAGTCAGGGTTATGTTTTTGTATTAATTTTTTGGCTTCTTTTGTTTGATTTAATATAGCTTGCTTCGCATAAATTCCTGCCTGATAGTCAAGATTACTTTCATCCAGAGAGACTTGCTCGAAAACTCCCTTTTCTTTTGGTGCTAAGAAATTCAGTAAATGTGCACCTAAAACGTATGGGCGGTTTATCCCAGCTTGCCATTGAGGAAAGAGTAAACGAAGATTTTTTTGACTTTTATTAATCACCATATCTCCTCGCTTTCTATAAAAAATTGTTAATAGTGATGAAAGTCAATTATCTAATAACTCAAAACATGTTTTCAACAAATTTGCACCATTCGTTTACTATAGCTTATTGAATAAATGGCTCACTATAAACGGAAGGAGCTTCTCTATCAAACTGTACTAGCTAGTTTCATACTAAATCGTCAAACAAAGCACTCACCCTCCACACCTCGCCAAAGCACTCACCCCAAAAATATGATAAAATAATCTCTTGGATAGTGACGTTGAATAACTGACAATAAAGGATTGAGTAAATAGATGAGTGTGTTAACGGTAAAAAACTTAAGTCATGGATTCGGTGATCGTGCGATTTTCCAAGATGTCTCCTTTCGTTTGTTAAAAGGGGAGCATATTGGCTTAATCGGTGCGAACGGTGAAGGTAAGTCGACGTTTATGAACATCATCACGGGTAAGTTAATGCCTGATGAGGGAAAAGTCGAGTGGTCTAAAAAAGTGCGTGTCGGCTATTTGGATCAGCATACGGTGCTTGAGCGCGGGATGACGATGCGCGATGTGTTAAAAGGTGCGTTCCAATATTTATACGATATGGAAACGGAAATGAATCAAATGTACGACAAGATGGGGGATGTCACACCAGAAGAGCTTGAGAAGCTGCTTGAAGAAGTAGGGGTTCTCCAAGATATCCTCACAAACAATGATTCTACACGATTGATGCGAAAGTGGAAGAGATTGCGCGAGGACTAGGGCTTGATGATGTTGGCTTAGAAAAAGATGTCGAAGATTTAAGTGGGGGTCAACGAACAAAAGTGTTGTTAGCCAAACTCTTACTTGAAAAACCGGACATTCTTCTGCTTGATGAGCCAACAAACTATTTAGATGAGCAACATATTGAATGGTTAAAGCGTTATTTACAAGAATATGAGAATGCCTTTGTCTTGATTTCTCATGATATCCCGTTTTTAAATAGCGTGATCAACTTGATTTATCATATGGAAAACCAAGAGCTGAACCGCTATGTGGGCGACTATGATCACTTCCTTGAAGTGCATGAAATGAAGAAGCAGCAACTTGAAGCCGCTTATAAGCGTCAACAACAAGAGATGTCTCAACTAAAAGACTTCGTCGCTCGCAACAAAGCCCGTGTTTCTACACGAAACATGGCGATGTCAAGACAGAAGAAGTTAGACAAGATGGAAGTGATTGAACTGGCAAAAGACAAACCAAAGCCAGAATTCAACTTCAAAGAAGCGAGAACAACAAGTAAGTTAATTTTTGAAACAAACGATCTTGTGATCGGATACGATGAGCCATTGTCGAAACCCCTTAATTTACGAATGGAACGTGGCCAAAAAATTGCCTTAGTAGGGGCAAACGGAATCGGAAAAACGACGCTTCTTAAAAGCCTGCTTGGTATTAACAAGCCAATCTCTGGCACAGTAGAGCGTGGCGATTACCAAGAAATCGGCTATTTTGAACAAGAGGCAAAGGACTCTTCAAATACGTGTATCGAGGAAATCTGGCAAGAATTCCCTTGGCTTGGACAAGGAGAAGTGCGTTCAGCTCTTGCGAAATGTGGCTTAACGACGAAGCATATTGAAAGCAAGATCGTCGTGTTAAGTGGGGGAGAAAAAGCGAAAGTGCGCTTATGTAAATTAATCAATCGCGAGTCAAACATCTTGGTGCTTGATGAGCCAACAAACCACTTAGACGTTGATGCGAAAGCAGAGTTAAAGCGCGCCCTAGAAGCATACAAAGGAAGCATATTGCTTATTTCCCACGAACCAGAGTTTTACCAAGACATCGTAACGGAAACATGGAATTGTGAAAACTGGACGACGAAGCTTGTTTAAAAAGCTGCGTATGACGCTGACAAGCGAATCTCTGAACGGTTAGAGTCAAAAGGTCAATAAGTAAAAGGTTGTTCCTATAATGGAATAGCCTTTTTTACTATTGAGTCTTTCTTTTCATTTAAAAAATAACGAATACGGTTAGTTGTTTACGTACAATCTATACGATAAGATTTTATTAGCAAGACGTTAACGATTATTTCGTTCGTGTTGACAGCCTTAGAGTAATAGGGAAAAGGAGAGAAACAACAATGACAACTTTTTATCAAGCAATTGAAAACCGACGTTCTTATTACGCAGTGAGTAAAGAAGAAGTCGTTTCACCTGAACGCATTCAGGAAATCGTTGAGCATGCAGTAAAGTATGTTCCTTCTGCCTTTAATTCACAATCTGCACGTGTTTTAGTTCTTTTCGCTAATGAGCATGATGCTTTTTGGGACAACACAACGGCGCTATTAAAGGGTATTGTGGGAGACGGCGATTTTTCAGGAACGCAAGCAAAAATGGATGGGTTTAAAGCTGGTTATGGAACCGTCTTGTTTTTTGAAGATCAAACGGTTGTTGAACACTTACAAGAATCGTTTGCGCTGTATGCCGACAACTTCCCAATCTGGTCAGAACAATCTTC
>BAXC01000121.1 GCA_001310375.1 Bacillus sp. JCM 19041
CAAGAGACTAATGCGGAGATTTGAGAAGAAAATGTGGAGATTCAAACGATTAATGCGGAGATTGCTTCGGGAATGTGGAGATTTAAACACTGAATGCGGAGATTTCATGAGCAAGTCGGAGATTCGCTACCACATACGGAGATTCTAACATTAAATCACTTCGAGCAAACACAAAAACCCGCCACACACCTGGCGAGTTCTCTCATTCTATTAAAATTCTTTGCGCTTATACACAAGAACGGACACTACATACGAGATGGCGAAGAACACAAAATTAATTGTCAAGTAGCTTAATGAAAACATGAAGTCTAAATTCATCCCTTGTAACATAGTAAGAGGAGCGATCCAAAGATTGAATATAAATGCGCTTAAGAAAAAGAGTCCTACCCCAACAACACCACTTGCCATATAAACTACTTCTGCTTTTTTTGTTCCGAGCAAATACGTTAAAGGATAGCACAAAAGCCTAACGTAAAAGTAATTCCTAAGATGTTCATTAGCCCATGAACAAATTCTGGTCCAGGCGTTTGCCCGAATACAAGATATCCAACCGTAAATGCGATACCCGCTATAAACAATCCTATAAACGTCATTATCAAGAAAAACAAGTAATGGCTTTGGACAACATGGTTGCGCTTTACCGGTAACGTCATCACATATTTGTTCCAGCCCGACTGTGATTCATGTTTTAATACCTCCAGTGCAGTCATGCCTATAATCATAATTGGAATAAAAGCAGCTAAACGCTCCAACCCTGGAGCTTCAAAAAACAACAAGGAACAGGCCAGGATAAAACTAATTGGAACATAATACCAAATTGTCTTTTCAACCGCATAATATTGATTTAAAAGCAATCCCTTCATGCTTTGACACCTCTCATTAATAGCAATGTGATATCATCAATCGAAAATGGTTTTGTTTTCATTGATGGGGGCAACGATTCCTTATTCGAGACAAGAACATCAGTCGTTTCTCCATTTTTCCGATAAGCAAAAATGGTGTTTTGCTCGATCTCGTCATACTGATGCGACTCACACTGAACAATCGCATACTGGTTTAAAAGCTCTTCTTTCTTAACACGCAACAAGATTTCTCCCCCTTTAATGAAGACCAGGACATCAGCGATTCGTTCAATATCGCTTGTAATATGAGATGAAAGCAGAATGCCACGTTTTTGATCCTGGACAAACTCTTGCAACACCGTTAACATATCATCTCTTCCGCCTGGGTCGAGACCTGCTGTTGCTTCATCTAAGATTAGTAGTTTCGCACCATGGAAAGCGCGACCGCAACAGAAAGCTTCATCGACATCCCTCGTGAGAATCCTTTAATTTTCTTTTTCTTTGGCAAAGAAAAAAGTCAATGTAGTGAAAATACGTTTCCTTGTCCCAGTTCTTATAGATTTGCCCAAACACATTTCCGAGCTTATAGACCGTTAAGTCGCCTGGTAGTTGCATGGAATCAAAAACAACACCAATATCTTCTTTCATGTGTACATGATTGGCATCCATCTCTTCGCCAAAGACTTTCACTGTTCCACTATCTTTTCGTAATGTTCCTAAAATGGACCCCATAGTCGTTGACTTCCCTGCCCCGTTCTCACCAATAAATCCAACAATTGAACCGTACGGAATTGAAAACGAAACATCCTTTAAACCAAACGCAGAATCAGCATATGTTTTACGTAACTCGTTAACCTCTAAAACGTTCTCCATCGTTCATTTCCTCCATCTCTTCATTGTGATTAGGTACTAAGACACGCGCATACAAACTCCAGATGATACTAGACACAACAAGTAGTGTAGCGATTGCCAATGTCAAGTTAAGCTCATACGTATCAAACGGAGCAAAACGATCAACAAACCACCCATCAGGGACAAAACGATTCACTCGATCGAGTACTCGATCATTCCAATTGGGCTTCCATGGGGATCGATCAACAAGGTAAAAAATCAGGTACAACGCCCCGATTCCAAGAAGTGCTCCTGCACTTCTCTTCAACCACGGCAACAAGCGATTCATCCTCTACACCCTTTCTACCTTGTTTTCGTTCGAAAAATCTGAATCGAAAGTAGCCACGACACCAGTAAGCAAGCTGCTGTTCCTCCTAGTAGGTAGGTACCGTGAATATGTCACCTAGTTGTTCAAGTTGCTGCAATAATCCCTCGTAGCCAACCTTCCCTATGATAAATTCCCAAAAAACAAGGCTTCCTATGATGAATACGTACATGCCATAATGGACCACCTTTCTACCTAACAAGTAAAGCAGTGGGTAATAAAGCGCCAGAAATAAACCAAGCAAAGCGATTGAAATCACCCAATCCAACAAGAGAACGGCTGTCAAAAATGGCATAATCCAATTTAAAACAACGATAACGAGACTAAAAAGAACACCGACCAAGACAGAACAGATATATTTAGACGTCACGATTTGCTTTTGTGTAACCGGCAAACTGCGGATGACCATATCCGTTTGATTGGCTCCGTCCGTTCCATCACTAATAAAGGCATAAAAGCAGGCAATGAAAACCGCTGCATAAACAGGCAGTTGTTTATCACCTAGGAAAAAGGATCCTAGAAAAACCACTCCCGCAAGCACCAGGAGACTGGATCGATATACCATCCATTCCTTCCTCAATAAACTAATCATTTTAAATCTTCCCCACGGTATACACCATAATGTCTTCAAGTGAAGCAGGTTCCATCACAACGTGGTCGCCCATTAAACGGCGAACAATTTCCGCTTGATTGGTCAGTCCTTCAAATCCAACTGATGTTTCCCGCACTTGCAAGAACAAATTGCGAATATCAGCATCCAACAGATCAGTTGGTCCACGAACGAGGAAATGATGCTCTTGGATCGATTCCTTGTCTTCGCTAAAAACGATCTCCCCGTTATAAATAAACGTAATGTAATCTGCGATTTGTTCCAAATCGGTCGTAATATGCGTCGAGAAGAAAACTGCTTTCTCCTCGTCTTGGATGACTTCAGCTAGAATATCGAGAATTTCTCTCCGGCTCACAGGATCGAGACCCGAGGTCGGCTCATCCAGAACGATTAACTCCGCATGATGAGACAAGGCAATCGCAATGGATAGCTTTGTCCCCATACCTTTTGATAAGTGACCAATCTTTTTCTTCCACGGTAAGTCTAGACGCTTCATGTAGTAGGCAAACACGTCGTCATCCCAATTTGCATAAAACGGAGCAATCACTTTTTTCATCTTTTCAATCGTCAAATGTTCATACAATTGATGTTCAGCGTAAACAAATCCAACTCGTTGCTTAATTTCTTTACTATTCGTCTTATATTCGTTGCCAAACACCTGAATTGTGCCTGAATCCGCCTGGAGGAGGTTAAGCATTAATTTAATTGTTGTTGTTTTTCCTGATCCATTTGGACCGATGAAACCGGTGATAAACCCTTTTTTAACCGAGAAAGAGACGTTCTTTAGCGCAAAATCTTTATACGCTTTATGAACATTCGTAAACGTAACTAAGTCTTCCATTACTCTTCCTCCTCATAAAGCATCGTCAGCAGTTCTTGTAGTTGTTGTAAGGAGATATTCAAATTCTTGCTTTCCACAACAATTTCAGCTAAACCCTCTTCAACCATTTTTAGACGTGTTTCTTGAATCAATACATTGCTTTGTCCAGCGACAAATGAACCTTTGCCAACAAACGATGTGATAAAGCCGTCCCGCTCAAGCTCTTCATATGCACGCTTAGTTGTAATGACACTAATGCGAAGATCTTTAGCAAGCTTGCGCATTGACGGCAACGGGTCGCCTTCTTTAATTTCATCACGTAAGATGCTTTGTTTGATTTGGTTCTTGATCTGTAAATAAATTGGTTCCTGTGAAGAATTCGACAAAATGATGTTCATAATAACCCCTCACATAATGTAATCTTTGTTTATATTGTATATGTATTATATATACAATGTCAATGATTTTGATTCCTCCGATTTCTCACCCTAAAAAACAAAGGCTTCTATTTCCTTAAAATCAAACATTATGAAATTAACTAATTGCATAATTCCTGCTTCTTGATATTCTTCTCCTGTTCAATTATCCGGTCCAAAAATATAAAAAGCAGTACACATAAAACGGTGTACTGCCTTTAGCTTTTAGTTCCATCAACCTTCCCATATTCTAACCCTTTTCCCCTCTCACATTAGTACTCAAACCGTCAAGCCGGTCCAATGCCAATACGTGTAGAAAAAAACAAGGATCAAACCAAAATAAACAATCGCCAATACACGGCTCAACCGGAATAAATCCGTTGTCTCAAAGCTTTGCTTTTCATCAAAGTAAATCATGAGCGCTTTTGAACTGACAGGTAGTGTCAGGCAATAATTAAGTGCCACCATCGTCAAAAAAAGCAGCGCTTGCGGATCAAACCCTTTCGCAACAGCCATTGCCAAAATTGGCGGCGTCATGATGACCGCCCTCGTTGTGTGTGAAGGGATATAAAGGTGCACACTCATGCAAATGGCGAGGAGAAGGAAGACAGTTAAGGTTTCCGAATGGAACAAATACTGGTCGGCGGCAGACAACAGCAGTTGGACGACCCATTCTGCCGCGCCTGTCTCCATTAAAGACTCACCTAATGCAATGGCTGCTCCAACATAGATGAGCAGATTCCACGAGACAGCTGCAGCCCCTCTTTCCATTGAACCACCCCGCCTTTTGGCAACAGCAAGATAAAGGCACCAATCGTTGTCACCGTTGCGATATGGATGCATGAAGCGCTTCTGTCACCCACATCGCAATCATTCCCGCCAAAACATAAGCCGTCCGCTTTTCCTCAGAAGTCATTGGCGCTGTTGCTCCAATGCTTTGTGTGGGCCAATCCAATTGCCGCGCTTCTTTATTTAAGAACAGCCACACAATCACAAAGCAAGCACAGATGCTCGCGACAAAGGCAAAAGGCAGCCCCCATACCATCCAACCAATAAATGATATCCGTTCATAACCTAAAGCCGGCAAGTAATTATTCGCAATCAAATGGGAGCTTGCGCCGATCAAGGTAGCGTTTGTGGCTACAAGAATGATGGTTGGGACGAGTAGCGACAATGCTTTCGTAAAGCTCTCATTTGCAGCCTGTTTTGACAAGTCACGAAACACAGGAAGCAGCACTGATGCCCGACCAGATGTAGACGGAATAAACAGTGTAAGCACCTGAGTAACAATAGCGACTAAAAAGAACAGGGACGCAGTCGAGCGTGCCTTTGACGTGATCAGCAGTGACATCCTTTGGGCTAAACCTGTTTTCTGCATGCATGCGCCAATGATAAACGCTCCTAACATGAGCCAAATCACATCAGAGGAAAGCGAAGAAAAGAGCAATTCCTGCTTTGCCGCTCCGGATACAATTAGCACGAGCAATGCACCCAACGCGACCAATGCAGGAGGAAGGGCTGTAAAAGACCAAAAGTAAATGGCCAACAGAAATGTCATTAATGACAATCTGCCCTCGAGCCCTAGCCTGAAGGCGCAAGCAGGATCGAGACGAGGCAAACAGCAACGAGCAATTGCCACTTGTCGAGTTGGCCCCACTTCACTTTTCTTCCTGTTGCCTGCCTCCTTCTTTCCACTCTTGATGATTCAAGCATCACGATACTTTGCCATCTCTATGTTGTTCGAGCGTCGCCGCAAGGGACAGACCAACTAACACTGTCCTCATGGAACCTTCCGCACATTCGCAAATCCATTTTTCCGTTTTTTCCATCGCCGCCTCTAAGCTCGAAGGCGTTTGCAAAATGCTCATGAACACATCAATTCCATGGCGATAGTTTATGTTGGCCCCTTTTCCAATTGTGCCGGCAATCACAATAACCGGCTTCCCATAACTCTTCGCCCGAGATGCTACCTCGGCTGGAATTTTTCCTCTCGGCGTTTGAAAGTCAATGCTTCCCTCTGCGGTAAAAACCAAATCCGCCTGCTGTAAATGGTAGTCAATGTCTAGGTACTTCAAGATCACATCATACCTTGGATGAAGGGTGGCACCTAACAATCCATTAAAGCCGGCGCCAAGGCCGCCCGAAGCGCCGCCGCCTGGGATATCCTGGACGCGAAGCCCGCTTGCTTCTTCGATCCTTCTGCAAAGTGCTGAATTCCGTTTTCTAAAACCTCGATTTGTTCTGGAGACGCTCCCTTTTGCGGTCCGAAAACCCGGGCCACACCATTTGGCCCGCAAAGGACATTGTGCCAATTACAAGCCACATCAATTGGAACATTCGCCAAGCGAGGATCCCGCGCCGCAATGTCAATCGAAGCAATCGCTGGTAAAACAGAGGCACCTTGCCTGGCATCGATAACTGATCCGTCTTTGTCAAAAAAGCGGACTCCTAGCGCTTGGGCCATTCCAATTCCGCCATCATTGATTCCAGAGTCTCCACACCCAACGAGAATACGCTCAGCCCCAAGATCAAGCGCTGCTCGGATCATTTCGCCAACTCCAAATGAAGTGGTGCAGAGAGGGTTCCTTTGGTTTTTCGGCACCAACTTTAACCCTGCAGCTTGGGCAATCTCAACCACAGCGGTCTTTTTTGGCGCATTCCCTAAAAATCCAAACAACGCTGAGACTTTCTGATTAACCGGCCCTGTAACGGTGAGCGCTTCCAATTTACCTCCTGTCCACTTCACCATTGTCTCCGCAAACCCTTCTCCCCCGTCTACTAAGGGATGGAGACCACCTCTGCATTCGGCAAAGCTCGGAAGATCCCTTCTTTCATGCTTTTTGCAACCTGTTCTGCGTTTAAACTTTCCTTAAACCCCGATGGAACTAATACAATCTTCATCGCCTATCACTCCTCAACCTTAATAGGAAAAGAATAAGCTCCAAAGAATAGATGGGAGTGAGAATCACATAAAAGTCACATTAGAATTTCGTGAGAATCTATCATTTTTGCCGAGTTTCACTTTCTATAAGACTAGTAGAATTCGATGTAACTAATCAATCAGCTCGTAATATATTGGGGTTGGCCATCAGATAAACCCGCTCACATGACACGACTGCCCTATTTTCATTTTCACGTAGGTGAAGCATACAAAAAAGCATTGGCGTTAAGCAATGCTCGAGGTTGTCGCCAAAGTCGATAACCGAACTAGACCGAAAAGAAAACGTTTGTCAGACTAGGAGCGAAGAAAAGGGAAGATGCGAATCGAACAAGAGGTTCATGAGCATATGACCGA
This sequence comes from Bacillus sp. JCM 19041, assembly GCA_001310375.1. GTDB lineage: Bacteria > Bacillota > Bacilli > Bacillales > Bacillaceae_D > Shouchella. The sequence goes on from BAXC01000121.1 coordinate 7,200, forward strand.
ATCGAGCGACGACGTATGCGAGCGTTTGTCTTCAGTCTGAAGCATTGGCGTTAAGCCAATGCTCTTCTTGTTTAGTCATCAATTTCCACTTTGAGGATTTTTCCGTCCAAGGCATTTACGTCAATCTTTGTTTCTTCATCCTTGTTTGTTTCGACCTCGATTTCATACACATACTGCCCATCATCTTCGTCCAATTCCACTTCTGTCACCGTGCCTTTCACTTCCTTCAGCGCTATTTCAATCGCTTTATCTGAAGAGATAGCCCCTTCCGGAAGGGTCGTGCGTTCATCATCATCATCGTCATCACTGCGTTCATTTTCAGCACGAATTACCTCGCCTGAATCAGCGGCAATGTCGAGTTCATATTCTTGGCCCTCTTTCTCTATTTCCACTTCATAAAGATCGACCCCATCATCTTGATCCCTTTCCAGTTGCTGAACAATCCCGCCACCTGTTTCCTCTAGCGCAATCGCTTCAGCTTCATCAAACATAATTCCAGGCTGCACCTCTTCTTTCTTCTCATTTGCCAAGCGGAGCCATTGTTAAGCGCATACCCCCCTATCGCGAGGCCACTAACCAATACCGTTGCTGCAAGGACAACTTTAAACCGTTTCATCTTCAACCACTCCTTTGTTGTTGTTACTTATACTATAGACAGCGAAAATTAAAACAAAGGGAAGAGAAGATTAAAAAAGGATGAGAATTGCATAACTCCCTGTAAACATCACTCGGTTTTGAAAACATCAACATCTGAAGCTCGGATGCACACATTTCCCGATACAAGCCTATATTAGATGGTCAGCAACGTTTAAACCACATAGCGTTCCACACTGATGGTACACAATGACTCCGTAGCGTAAGACTTGTTTCTGACTTTGATTCATGGGCGAGCGTGCCTGCCTCAGCGGCATATTTCAGATCATCCTTTTAGCAGTGTTTGATGTCCCCTATCAAGCAGGAGACTTCCGCATTAACAAATATGAAAAAAGAAGGCGTATGCCTTCTTTTAATCATCATCATCGTCATCGTCCTGTGCTTCGATTGACACGCTCTCCACTTCACCTGTAAACGCATTGACAACTACAGTCCCTTCTTGACTGTCTGTTTCAATATCAATTTCATAGACAAGCAAGCCATCGTCGTCATCAAGTTCAATATCGACGATTGTGCCCTTAAACTCCTTTAAAGCAGTTTCCTTTGCTTCTTCCTCCGAAATTTGTCCGTCGGAAACAGGCTTTTCATCAACTTGCTCGATTTCTTTTGTGCGTTCTACTTTACCTGTCATTCCATCAATTTCAATTTCAAGCTTCTTGCCATTTTCCTTCGCCACAATCGCTTTATATGCCTTGTCGTCTTCCTGATAGTCAACCGTTTCGACTGTTCCTTCGCCTTCGCGTGTAGCATCTGTTCTGCTTCTTCCGGAGAAATTGGTTCCTTGTTTTCGTCATCGTCAGGCTGCTTGGCATCGCCTTTCTCTTCTTCTTGGTTAAGCTGCTCAATTTTCCCTGTAGCGGCATCAACGAAGAGCACATACGTCCCAGCGTCTTCTTCAATTAAAACTTTATACGTTTCTTTTCCGTTTGCATGCGTTAGCTCGGACGATAGGATGTCGCCAGCGAATTTGGAGTTTACGACTTGTTTGACTTCTTCTTCCGTCATGAGCGGCTCGTTCGTGCCGATCATATATTGAGCACTTCCAAACACAATCGCCACGACAACCAGAGCTATGCCGATTCCCCAATACACTTTTTTCTTCATGTCCATACCTCCTACTCTTGCTATTCTCCCACCATTTCATTACAACTAAAGAAGAAACACATTAAAAGAACATGAGAACTAGAGATGTGGATTAAGCGAAGATAGACGGTGACGGTTGTGCCTACTCCGTCTACACTGGAAAGCTTGATTTTTCCATGGTGGGCTTCAACAATCCGCTTGGCAATTGGCAACCCTAAACCTGACCCTCCAGTCTCCCGGGTCCGCGATTTGTCCACCCGGTAAAAGCGGTCATACACTTTATCCACCTCATCTGCCGGAATGCCCTCTCCTTTGTCTTTTATATCTAATTGAACGCCTGACGCCGTGCGGGAGATGGAAAGGTTAACTGGCTCTGAGCTGTATTTTATCGCATTATCCAATAAAATAAAGAGCACTTGTTTTAATTTTTGAGCATCGCCTTCCATTCCAATATCCTCTTCATCGGCCTCGACAACAATTGACCGCTGAAATGCTTTTTCCAAGTTTCTGGCCGCCTCTTTCGCCACCGAAGTTATATTCATTTTTTCATAATCAATCGTAAACTGCTCTCGTCTTTCGCCAGTAACAACATTTGTTGGGCCATCTCTTTCATTCGGACCGCCTCCGAATAAATGGCCTCAACCGCTTCATCCAATACGTCTGGCTTTTCTTTGCCCCATCTTTTCAGCAGTTTGGCATAGCTTTCGACTACTGTTAACGGAGTCTTTAACTCATGTGAGGCATCCGAGACAAACTGTTCTTGCTTATTGTAATTCGCTTCAAGCAAATCCATCATCCGATTAAACGTTTGCGCCATTTTGGTAAGCTCATCGTTTGACTTCTGCTCAAGGGGAATATGCTTAAACGTTCCGCGTTTTTGGATTTCTTCCATCGTTTGGATCATCGAAGCAATCGGGTTAACGATTATCCTGCTTAACACTCGACCTCCTATAAAGGACGGAATTAAAATAATCAAAGTGGCAATCGTCAAAATCACTTGCAGTACCCTCATCGTATTCGCGATAGCCGTCTGGTCTTCAACCAATTCAAGAGTAGCGACTTCCCCGTTCTCCCAAATAATCGGATGGACGGCTACTGTGTATAGGGTCTCACCTATTTTACTTACTTCACTTTGTTCGCCCTCGCGGTAAATGGCCGGAAGTTCTGTCATCTCACTGCTCGTACTCGGGGCAATGTTAAGCAAACTGACATTGTCTTGGGAGATGACCCGAATCATCGAATCAGCAGGCAAATAGGCTCTTAAAAAGCGAGGCATATCCAAATTTTCATCTGCCGAATGCAATACTTCTGTAATAGTGTCCATCTGCGTTTCCGTTCGCTCTACCGCTTCATCCCTCATCACTTTTTGAAAGACAAAATAAATCGAGCCATTCGCCAAAAGCAATATCAGCAGCAGAAAAACGGTGGAGAACACCGTAATACGGTTTTTAATATTCATCTCTTATTCCTTCATTGTATAGCCGACTCCCCGCACCGTATGGAGATAGGGCGCCGAAAAAGGGGCATCGACTTTTTTTCTCAAATAGCGGATATACACATCTACCACGTTTGTTTCCCCATAATAATCGTATCCCCATACTTGTTCGATGATTTGTTCACGACTCAGCACTTGGTTCTTATGTTGGATAAGAAAGACCAATAAATCAAACTCCCTTGGCGTTAGTTCGATTTGCTGAGCGTCTCTTGTCACTTCCCTGGTTTTGATGTTAATCGTCAAATCACCCAGCAAGTGCTGCTTTTCTTCTTCTTGTTCCTGGTGAAACTGATTGATGCGTAAACACGCCCGAATTCTTGCGAGCAATTCTTCGATTTCAAACGGCTTCGTCACATAATCATTCGCCCCTAAATCAAGCCCGCTCACTTTATCAGGCAACGAATCACGCGCCGTCAACAAAATAACCGGCGTCTGGCTCTTGCTTCGAATACGCCTCAACACTTCCATTCCACTCAACTCAGGGAGCATGACGTCTAGCAAGACAAGATCCCAGTGCCCTTCCTTAAACGCTTCCAAACCAGAAACACCTGTCCAAGCGGCTGTCGTTTCATATCCTTCATGTTCCAGTTCTAATTGGATCAAGCGAGCAATCTTTTTCTCATCTTCAATAATTAAAATCGACTTTCCGCTCATCGCATCCTCCACTTCCATCCCATTACATCCCTCTTTTACAATGGATGGTTTGTTTTAAACAGCCAGTTTTTACTTAAAAGCATAGCACAGGAGAGATGATTGAGAAAGGTGACACAAATTCATTTTTTGCACTATGACAGCGAAAACAGAAACCTCGTTGGACATTTTGTGAGAAGCTTCACTGTCACGTTTGACAGCTATCGTGTTTCAGCAAATTCGTTGTAATGAATCGATCAGCAATCTTGTTTTTAACTTGTTCGTTCCTTTTTGGTAATGGTAGCGAGGCATATCTAACGTGTTTACTTTAACTGTTCAAATCTCCATCTCACTAATGGCAGAGAACAAAAAAAACACTTCAAAATAGAGTGACTTTTCATTGACATCGACATATCTATGTTATATGGTTAGTTACATAAGTAATTAACCACGGAGGCTAAGAGATGGTATTCATGTTTTCAGACGATCAACCGATCTTTAAGCAAATTACCGTTAGAATCGCAAATGACATTGTGAGCGGTGCTTTAAAAGAAGGAGATCAAGTGCCTTCCACAAACGAATTCGCCAAAGTGCTTCAAATAAATCCTGCCACAGCTGCAAAAGGCATCAATTTACTCGTTGAACAAGAGATCTTATTTAAGAAAAGAGGAATTGGCATGTTTGTCGCTGAAGGCGCCCGCCAAAAATTGCTTGCTGAACGCAGAGAGTCATTTGTCACTTCATATCTAGTACCGTTACTAAAGGAAGCAGACCAGATTGAACTCAATAACGAGGACATTAAGCGTTTGATTGACGAAAGGGGAAAACAGAGATGAAGATTGTCATGGAACATGTAGGAAAAGAAATTGACGGACAGAAAATATTAGATGATGTAAACTTTACGATTCAAGAGCCTGGAATCTATGCCGTTTTAGGGCCCAATGGCGCTGGGAAAACAACGATTATGCATATACTGTCAGGACTTTCAAAATGTAATTCAGGTAACGTAACGATTGATGGAGAGCAACCTTTTGAGAACCGGAACATCCTCGATAAAATCAGTTTTATTCAAGAAAGCGAAAACTTTAAACCGACGTTAAAAGTGAGACAAATCATTCAATATGTGCAAGCGTTTTATCCAAATTGGAATCATGAACTAGTAACAAAATTGATTGACCTCTTCAAACTTCCAACGAATAAACGGTTAAACCAACTCTCAAAAGGGATGGTTTCAGCACTTAACATGAGTATCGGCTTAGCGAGTCGCGCCCCATTAACAATTTTTGATGAACCTTATATCGGAATGGATGCCACTGCAAGGAAAAAATTATATGCTGAAATTATTGAAGATTATGTCGAATACCTCGGGTCATCTTGTTTTCAACCCACTTCATCGAAGAAACGGAGAACATTTTTGAGCATGCGCTAATCGTCCAAAATGGAACGATTAAACTATTCACGAGCATCGATGAATTAACGGGTCGAGCTTTGAAGATAAATGGACCAATCGATGTGATTAAATCACTTGGATTAACAGAACAACAGATATTATCTTATCAAGAATTTATGTCAGAGGCTTCAGTCACCGCCTTTCTTGAAAAAGATGATGACTTTCATGTTCCACATTCTTGCCAGGCGATCCCATTGCCTTTACAAGAGTTCTTTATTGATTACACAAGCGAGAAGGAGAGTGCCGTTTCATGAAACAAATTAAATCGTTAATCTATGTGATGTATCCGGAAGTATTAAAATCGTTTATCATTTTTTGGTCGATCATGGCAGCTATTCTCGCATCCGGTTACATCATTGCCACACTGACATCAACATCGATCTTTCTCATCATGTGGCCATTCTTTCTCGTTTGGTTATCAATCACAAGCTTTCAATTAGTGAAATCTGATTTCCATTACGCCTTAAAACTTGGTGCAACACGGAATAAGTTCTTAATCGCTTGTCTTGTTTTACTAACGATTGTGATTCTTATCGGCGAAGGCATCCATTTGTTATACCTTAACCTTTTGCCAATAATTTCTAATTCACTTGGTCTTCAATCCGTGACGCTGGTCAATTGGGGTACTTTCCTCTCAGAACTTTCACCTGCCTTGTAATAGGCTATGATTTGATCCTTGGATTTCTTTTTAGCACCATGCTTTTTGCCATCGCTAGCATCCAGCACCAATACGGAAAAATACCAGTCTTCGTTTTCCTAGGGGCGTTAGGAGTTCTCTTACTTATTCCAACAGTCCAGCAAGCACTACTTGATTGGGGCATTGGCCTTTATAATGGCGAGAACTTATTAACCCTCTTTTGGGTCGCTCTACCAGCTTTCATCGCCCTCCTGCTTAGTCGAACGATTTTGTTAAAAGCGTCATTACGTTAATTTGCTCGCTAAATATAGAAAGCGCGATCAGAACTGGTCGCTCTTTTTGTCCGTGATGGTTTTTACATTGCTTTCATATTTTTCTTAAATGTCGATATTCAAGACGATTATGTGGAGATTCGACCGGCAAGTCGGAGTCTCGCTACCGAATGCGGAGATTTCACAGACGTG
>BAXC01000122.1 GCA_001310375.1 Bacillus sp. JCM 19041
GATTTTTTTCGCTTTCACACGGTAGAACTCTTTAAAGCCTTCCTGCTTCGTTGATTGTGCATGAGCTTTACTCGACCATGACGATAGTTGGTTCATTTGGTTTTCGATCCGTTTAATCTTTTTTTGTTGTTTTTCATAGTCCCGTTGTTGCGCTAACCTTTTTTCTTCTCGTGCTTTCATATAACTCGTGTAATTGCCTTTGTGCTCAATTAAGCTCCTATTTTCTAGTGCCCATATTTTTGTCACCACATTGTCTAAAAAGGCGCGATCATGGGACACAAGCACAATCGTTCCTTTATACGCTTTTATTTGTTTTGTTAAAAAAGCTAAGCTTTGTTCATCTAGATGGTTTGTTGGTTCATCTAGTAACAGAAGATCGCAATGGGTTGTAAAGCCTTTCGCAAGACGCGCCTTGAGTTTTTCCCCACCACTTAGCTTTTCAAAATCATGCTCTGGTACTTGCCAATTCTTTAATAACGTCAACTCATCTGCCGTTAAACGATCAATCAAATAAGACTCTGTTTCTTGTTCGACCATCGAAACCTTAAGATTCTCTTGACCATATGTGAGTTGCCCCTTTGCTGGAGCTAACTCATTGTTTAACAGGTTTAACAAAGTCGACTTACCCGCACCATTTTTTCCAATAATTCCAATTACGTCCCCTTTATTTACGGCTCCAGTTACTTTTTCCAACAGCGTATAGCTTTGTATCTCTATTTCTATTTCGTGCATTCGTATCCATTCAATCATAACGATCATCCCTTCTACAGGGAGAATTAAAAAAATCCTCCCAAACTTAATTTGGAAAGATTAGTCTTGTATAACCGTACTTAAATAAACCAACTAGTCAGGTCGAGACTAAGTCGTTTATTAGAGAATGTGGGCAGACTAATCCTATGTTTTATCGTTTGAAATATAAAATTCCAAATGTAAAAAATAGGTTAGTTATCCATCGGCCACCCATCATTCCTTTCGTATTTGTTATTGCTGATTCTACCACCAACTCAATTAATCAGCAAGCCTTTAACCAATTATGATTGATTAGCTGCTTGCATTTTCGCTACATTTGCGACGGTTCCACCATCCACTCGGATATCTGTTCCTGTCACATAAGACGCATCATCACTTAGTAAAAATGCAACAACAGCGGCAATTTCCATTGACTCGCCTTCACGTTGAAGTGGTGTTTGTTCAAGCAACATCTTCATTTGCGCTTGTTGAGAAGCCTCTTGGCGTCCCATAGGTGTATTAATCGAGCCTGGCGAAACGGAGACAATCCGCGCTCCTCTTTGTCCCCACTCCCATGCTTGATCTTCCACAAGCATCAGTACACCTAACTTGGACATGCTGTATGCTGCTCCTGAATTCCCTTGGGCAAACTGTTCCATTGCCTCAACCACGTTTGGATCAAGTGGTTTTTTTAATACGTCTACATAAGCTCCTTGTCTAGGTACCATATGCCCACTCATGGACGAGATACAAACAGCAACAGTATCGGGACCTGCGATTTTTAAGAATTCATCTAGAATAATGGCTGTCCCAACTAAGTTTACTTCTGTCATTTTTTTTGAACTTCCCATTGTTGGCGATAGTCCTGCTGTGTTGACAATGGCTTTTAACGTCCCAAGTGATTTTGTTTTCTTTGCTAATGCTTTCACGTTTTCCGTATCCGTAATATCCACCGTTTGGACATGTACATCGTTGATTCCCTTTTCAATCAATTCATCTTTTGTGATTTGTAAGCGCTCTTCATTTACATCAGCTAAAAGGACTGTACCTTTAGGTCCAACTAACTGTGCAATTGCTTTTCCCATACCGCCAGTTCCACCGGTAATGACATAAACATCTTTCACCTATGAGCACATCCTTTATCGTTTTATGGTCGTCTTTAGACTTTCACAAACTAATTAGTATCATAAATGACCAATCAGTCAATATCAGTTTATCATTATTGTAAAACCAAAACAACAGGTTTCACCTTCCAATTATCACATTAAAAACGATAGACAAAAGAAACTGTCTATCGCAGAGTTATTTATTCAGTTAAAACAGTCTAACCGGCAAATGAGTTAACGTTTGACCAGCTGCTGCTTTTGTTAGATTTGCTTCTAAATCAAAATTCTTTATAGCTTCAATTCCTTCAAATACCTCTATGAATGCTTTTAATGTATGTTCAATTTCCATTTTTGCCAGTGGCGCTCCTAAACAAAAATGAGGCCCGTTCCCAAAAGTTAAATGTTGTTTGTTCGTGCTTCGATGGATATTAAGCGTAAACGGATCTTCAAATTTCTCCTTATCCATATTCGCTGCGCTCATCCACACCTTTACGATTTGCCCTTTCTTCACGTCAACTCCAAGTAAATCGTTGTCTTTTGTACATATCCGCTCTCTAGCTGCGATATGAAAGCGAAACCGCAGCATTTCATCGATTGCCTTTGGAATTAACTCGGGCTTGTCTTTTAATTCTTGGAAGAACGAAGGTTGATCGTTTGTAAGCGAATAAAATGTACTCGCTAACATATGACTCGTCGTTTCTACCCTGCTCCGAGAAGGGCCATTGTAATCTTAACAATCTCATCATCCGTTAATTTATCGCCCTCAATGTCCGCGTCAATTAAATCGCTAATCATATCCTCTTTGGGATTCATTCGTTTTTCCATCACAATCGGAAAAATGTAGTTATAATAAGCTTTGACTGCTGCTCGTTTTTGTTTCTCAAGCTCCGCCTTTCCTTCTTTTCCATAAGGTAAGAAAATCAGGTTTACCCATTCCTTAAATTGTTCTCTATCTTCTAGAGGAACACCAAATAAATCGGTTATCACATAAGCTGGGAGCGGAGACGCAAGATAATGAACAAGATCAATCTCTTCTTTGTCTCTAGGAATCGCCGCAACTAGCTCTTGCGCAATCTGCTTAATTCGTGGTTCCCACGTTCTAATGCTTTTTGGTGTAAATGCTGTCGAAAAGATGGAACGAATCTTCCGGTGATCAGGAGGATCTGCCTCATTAATTCCAAGCACGCTTAATGACCCGTTTTCTTTCTTCTTTTCCATAATATCTGGCTCGCTGCTTGGCACATTGCTAGAGAAATACTCATAATTCTTAAGCACATGTTGCGCTTTGTTATAGGAAAACACATGCCACATGTTTGTCCGTTCCTCAAAGTAAACGGGGTTCTCTTCTAGCATTTGCTTATACCATTTAAGTGGGAAGAATTCCTCGGAACGGCTCGTAAATTGACCAACCTCGCTCATTACTTCATCTGTATACATCGCTACATCCCCTTTTCAAACACAAGTTTAATCTTTCGTAAACGGTGTTTCTGATACTTTCAATGAATCAGTTGGACAGCTTTCTACGGCTTCTAAAACGGAGACAATATCCTCTTTTCGGAGTGCCATAGCACCGCGATTTTCCCCTATAGTCACATAGGCAAGTCCCTCTTCATCGAGACGAATAACAGTTGGGGCTACGCCTTCACAGATGCCACAGCCAATGCATGTGTCCTGTTCAACGATTGCGTATCTTTTCATTCTGTCCTCCTTTTCTTTGTAAGAGATTAAGAGAATAAAAACCAATAAGTTTCATAAATGACTAATCGGTTATAACTAGGGTAACACTCCCAATTCACAGCTCTCAATAGGTACTTCCACTCATTTTTTTAACATTCCGTATGCTCTGATCGTTGTTTGTTTTCCCTTTTCGATTTGTGGTACTATAGAATGGAAATTTGATTAAGGTGGTCATGACGTGAGGAAAAAAGATTCTGAAAAGGAAAAAGAAATACTCGTTACCGCCAAAAATTTATTCTCTTCTAAAAGTTATAAAGGAACATCCATGCAAGCCATTGCAGAAACATGTGGAATCTCAAAAGGGACATTGTACCTTTATTTTAAATCCAAAGAAGAACTGCTTTTAAGCATATTGGAATATTACTTTAGATATATAGAAGATCAAATTATGGCAATTGAATCCGATACGGTTTTGTCGCAAAAAGAAAAATTAGCGAACCAATTAAAAATTGTCATTAACCATTATATTGAAAACCAAGAATTCTACCGTGTTCAAGATCAAGAAATGCGTCATTTAGAAAACAAGCAACTTTACCGGCAAATGCAGAGCAAATCCTCGATCAATTTCAGTTGGGTCGAACAGTCGTTACTGAAGATTTATGGAGACTCCATTAAACCGTATGTAACAGATGGTGCCTTTACCTTAATCGGTATTACAAGGCAGTACATGGAACTAGTGGTCATGCATCAATTACCGGCAGATCTCGATCAGGTTATCCGCTATTGCATTGACCAAGTAGATATCGTCTTAAAGAGTCTACCTAAATCCTCTTATCCTCCTTTTATGAATAATCACCTTCGCTCACTATACCTTGACGAGGACCCTGAGGAACGATTAAATCCGTTAGAGGTAACTAAGCAAATGAAAGCCGACCTCAAACACGGACAGCTTGATGAAACGAAGGAAGAAACACTACAAACATTAGCGATTCTTGAAAAAGAACTAATGAACCTTAAACCCAATCAAATTATTATAAAAGGATGATTCATAACCTTAGAGCAAGTAAGCTCCAATTAGACTTGCTTGAGAAGTTGATTGAAAGCCTTCATATTAAATTCTAATAAAATGCAGCCCCTTCACAATTACAGAGGAGGCTGCTTTTTTAATCAGAGAGTAGCCCTGGGGCTTCTCTTTCCAGCACAATTGTCGACAAAATCCTTAAAAATAGACTGTCGACAATCTCCCTACCTTGCCCTCGCTCCCGGCACACTTCGCTAGTTCTTGATCTCTTTATTTAAATCAATCACTTTAAGTTCCTTTCTAATAAAGATAAGAGAATAAATCTAGAACGAATAATGATGTTAAAAAATTTTAGGATATAACTGAGTCGTAAGAAGAAGCAGACTCCAATTGACCTAAAAAACCTCTGAGATTTTATCTCAGAGGTTTTTTGTTTACTCTCTCTTACTCTTTATCAGAGTCCTTTTTGTTCTTTTTCAAAATGTGTTCAAGCAGATGTAAAATCTCATCCTTCGATAAATCATCATTCTCTTTTTGAGAATCAGATTCTGCTTTTTCCTGACTTTCGTCACTAGAGTCCGTTTGATTGTCTTGTTGCTCATCGTCCGCCTCGACCATTGGCCATTGACGCGTTCATGGGATGAACGTAAATATCTCTGGCTTTCTCCGTCTTCGTGTTCAACGATGACAGGTCTACCTTTAAGGTGACGTGTTTCTTTATCAAACAAGCTATAGACAACTGGTATAAACACAAGTGTTAATAAGGTACTACTAATCAGACCACCGATTACCGCTATCGCCATTGGCTGTTGCATCTCTGCCCCTTCACCAATACCAATCGCAATCGGCACCATTCCTAGTATCGCAGTAACAGAAGTCATCACAATTGGTCTTGTTCTTAATTTCACGGACTCAACCAATGCATCATACGTTCCTAGGCCTTTTTGTTTTTGTTGATTCACAAAATCCAGCATAACAATCCCATTGTTTACAACAATACCCACGAGAATAATAATCCCAATGAATGTTGTAATACCAATAGCCGTTTGCGTCATAGTTAACGCAATCGCAACGCCTATCACAACAAGAGGTACAGTCAAAATCATGATGAATGGAAGTTTAAACGATTCGAATTGAGCTGCCATAATCAAGTAAATGAAAATGACTGCTAATACGAGCGCCATGATTAAACTACCAATCGCATCATCAAGGATTTCTTGTTCTCCTCCGAATGAGAACTCTGCTCCATCCGGTAGTTCCACTTCATCAATTGCTTGCGTAATGACGCTAGAGACATCACCTAACACAGCGTCTGTCGTATAACCTACCGTAAATTCAACCGCTTCTTCTTGGTCCGCACGTTGGATCGCAGCAGGCCTTCGCCTTCTGTGATGTCTGCCACTTCATCTAACGTGACAATGGATCCTTCACTGTTCGTAATCGTTAACTCTTCTAGATCGCTAACCGATTCCGTATAACTTGAATCCAGTCCGACAAGCACTTCGTAAACCGACCTTGATTGATCATCATCATCATCGCCAATACGCACAGTTCCAATCGTTTCTCCACGCGTTGCTTCACTGACTTGTTGCGCAATCTCGATTGGTGTAAACCCATTTTCGATAGCTGCTTCTTCATCCACTTCAATGACAATTTCTGGTACAGTATCTTCAATGCTTAATTGCACTTCATTAATTAAATTCGAATCAAGCAGTTCTTCTTCTACTTCTTCGGCAAACTCATATAGTTCTTCACGTTCAGAATAAGCGACAGTAAATGGAACGGTGTTTGCTTCACCACCCATTGCGGCGCTTTGTGTGAATGCTCGTACATCTGCATCACTATCTGCTCGTTCTAACTCTCTTGTAATTGATTCAACAAACGCTCCATCGCTTTGGGTACGCTCATCTATCGGCACAAGTGAGACAGCAATTTCCGCCATATGGGACTGACCTTCTCCGCCCATGTCCATGGAAGTGCCACCAATTGTTGACGAATAATCAGCAACTTCCTGGTAGTCATTTAAAACATCTTCAATCCGTTCGACTGCTTCATCGGTACGGTCTAGACTAGTGCCTGTCTCCATTTCAATTTCAACGGTAAACGTTCCCTGATCGGATTCCGGTAAAAGCTCGGTTCCAACTGTGCTTAACCCAGCTACACCTCCGACAAGTAGGAGAAGCGTGATCCCTATAACGGTTTTACGATGGCCAAGTGACCAGTGAGTCATCTTCTCAAGCGAGCGCATCGTTTTTGTGTTTCTGCGGTTTTCTTCGACATCCTCTTTTGGTGTTTTTAATACACGGCTTGCGAGCATCGGTACGAGCGTAATTGCCACAAATAAGGATGACAATAAACTAAAGGAAACCGTCAATGCAAGATCTCTAAAGAGGTCACCAACAATTCCTGAAATAAAGACGATCGGCAAGAAGACAGAAACAGTCGTTAATGTCGATGCCACAATGGCACCAAACACTTCTTTCGTTCCTTCGCTTGCTGCTTTTTTCGGGTCTTTTCCTTGGGAAAGATGTCGGTAGATGTTCTCAATGACCACAATGGCATTATCAACAACTAAGCCAATTCCTAACGCCAGACCACCTAGCGTCATAATGTTTAAGCCTATATCTAGGAAGAACATCATCGCAAAAGTAACCATGATAGAAATCGGTATCGCTAAACCAATAATGAGCGGCGTCTTGAAATTCCTAAGGAATAAGAATAAGACCGCCATGGCGAGAACCCCACCAAGGATCAATGCTGACACGACACTCGAAATGGCCGCGTTAATAAATTGTCCCTCATCATAAATGGAGACGATCTCTAAATCGTCATAATCACTATCGTTTAATAACTCATCAATACGTTCATTTACTGCATTGGATGTTTGAGATGTATTCGCACTACTTTCTTGCATGACAGCTAACGTCATCGCGTCTTCTTGATTCGCTCTTGTAATAACCGTCTGATCTTCAACGACGATATCCACATCGGCAAGATCATCAATGGTGATTTCATCCCCTGTATCAGGATCGATCGACACTACAAGTTCGCGTATATCATCCAGACTCGTCAGCTCACTAATCACTCTCGTTGTTAGAGTTAAATCGTCTTGCTCAACAGCGCCACCAGGCATCGATACGTCATTTGCTTGAATAACCCCACTGACATCATCTTGCGTGACGTTGTACTCATTCATCTCGTCTCGATCGAGGCTAATCTCTACAATTTCTGTCAAACTTCCATTAGCGTCAACACTCGCCACACCAGCGATGTTTAACAGTTCATCCGACAAATCATTGACATCGTCTTGGAAATCAACGATCGATTCACCTGAAGTAACAGCAAGTTGCATCATCGGCATCATCGACGGATCAAACTGTAAGAATGAAGGTTCATTTGCATCTTCAGGTAGATCAACGGACCTGAGTGTGTTAATAATATCTAATTCAACATCATCAATCGACGTGTCCCAATCAAACTGAAGAATGACCATTGATGTCCCTTCAGTCGTATTTGATTGCATCGTTTGCAGACCAGAAGTCGTTGCGAGCGCTTCTTCAATTGGCTCGGTTACTTCTGATAAGACTTCATCGGGTCCTGCACTCGAATAGCTTGTCACAACGGCTGCTACCGGAGGGTCAATATCCGGAATTAGCTGCAGGGGCAATCGTGTTGTCGACACAATCCCCATAATAATAAACAAGACCATCACAACGATCGTAAAGACGGGCCGTCTTATTGAAAAATTCGTCATTTGCTTTCCTCCTAAAACATCAAGAACTAATAGGTCGTTTCAAAAACCGAATAGTCTATTAAAACCTATCATATTTGATCTAGGAATCATATCCTTTATCAGATAAAAATATGGAGAAGTTGTTACAACCCTTTTCAGGAAAATGTTCCCTCTTACGCACAAAGCGTTACATGCTGCAGCTCCAACAAAATCTGACTTCTCATTTCCTTTTTTTTTAGCAGAAAAAATTTTCATTATTTTGCGTTTTTAATTGGAATAATAGGGTATTAAAGGTATAGAATGTATTACTTACTTCAAAGGAGGAAACAGATGAAACAAGTTGAAATTAAACGCTTCACCATTGGAAGCGTCATTAAAAGTACGCTTTATCTTTATTTTATTCCTATTATTCTTTTGCTTCTATTCGGACTCATTCTGACACTTATTGCTGTAATAGAAGAAGGTGCCATAGGTTTTCTTACACTATTGGTTTTTATCGCGGGAGCCGCTCTATATACCGGCTTATATATTGGGATATTAGCGTTAATGACACTGATCTACAATTGGCTCGCTGGTAAATTTGGTGGACTAACGTTTACCATTGAGGAAAAGAATGAGATTACACAAAACAACTAGTATAAAGCTAGTTGTTTCAGCTTGTCGACAAAGTCTCGTATATACGAGACTTTGTCGACAAGCTTTTTTATATTGATGAGTACAATGCTTTTCCCGTTTTGTTCTCACCCCCGGCATACACTTCGCTAGTTGCTGCTCATATCATTGAAATCAATCCATTTATGACTAGTATAAAGCTAGTTATTTTTAAATAGTTTCATTTGAGAAGTCTCCCCTGCCTGTGAACAAAATGAACAATAAATTCTCAATAAATACAAATAGTCAATGTTTTATACGTGTGATAGGTTTATACAATATTAATGTAAGCGCAAACATAAAGATTTTTTAGATATTGCACCAGGAGGGATTTACATGTTAAGTATTATTGGTATCTCCATTATTCTAATTATTGTTGCTTTACTTGTCTGGGGCAAAGCAAGCCCTATTGTGGCGATGGTCGCTGTACCTTTAATTGGAGCCTTTCTTGCTGGCTTTGGTTTAACGGAAATAACTGCGTTTTTTGAAGCTGGCATTGATCAAGTCTTAAACGTTGCCATTATGTTTATATTTGCGATTTTGTTTTTTGGAGTCTTGCAAGATACAGGGTTCTTTGAACCGATTATTAAAGGGATGGTCAAACTAACAAAAGGAAATGTTGTTACCGTTGCAGTTGGTACAGCAGCAATTGGAGCTGTTGCACACTTGGACGGGGCAGGAGCAACGACGTTTTTATTAACAATCCCAGCGCTTCTCCCTTTGTACAAGCGTTTACAAATGAGTCCCTATTTATTGGTTATGCTTGTCGGAATTAGTGCGGGTATTATGAATATGGTTCCTTGGGGTGGACCTACTGGACGTGTAGCATCTGTTCTTGAAATGAGCCCTGTTGATCTTTGGTATCCTCTTATTCCAATGCAAATCATCGGTCTCATACTTGTTTTGAGTCTAGGTTTTATATTAGGCGTACGAGAAAAGAAACGGATTCAGAAATCCGCCTTTGGTGAGGCAGCTGCTAGCACAATGGGAGAAGAGGAATTAAAGGAAGCACTCGCAGCCATTAGTAACAACGGTGAAGCAGAGCTAAAACGATACAATTTAATCTGGATCAACGCGCTCATTTTCATCGCTGTTCTTGTAGTATTGGTTGGGAATTTCTTACCTGCTGGATATACATTCATAATTGGATTAGTTCTTGCTCTTGTTGTTAATTATCCAAATGTACAAACACAAATGGACCGGGTCAAAGCACACTCACCGAGTGCTTTACTTATGGCTGCAGTTATTTTAGCAGCTGGAACATTCCTCGGGATCATGAACGGTTCTGGTATGCTTGAATCCATTGCTGTTGATAGTATTGAAATTTTACCAGCAGCGATTCTACGATTCTGCACATTATCATCGGGCTACTTGGCGTACCGTTTGATATGCTAACAAGCACGGATGCTTATTATTACGCATTATTTCCAATCGTTGAAAGCATTACAACTGAAGTTGGCGTTGCCAGCACCTCAACTGGATATGCCATGCTCATTGGAAATGTTGTCGGAACATTTGTAAGTCCACTTGCACCAGCCGTCTGGCTTGCGGTTGGTCTAGCTGGAATCGATATGGGGAAATACATTCGTTACTCGTTTTTCTGGTTCTGGGGATTCAGTATTATCATGGTGTTGATCGCCTGGATGATCGGGGTTATCTAAACATATAAACAAAGACACATTTCTTCATCAAGAAATGTGTCTTTTGTAATGTACAATTTATACACACAATTATATAAGTTACCTCTTTACATCATTTTTTCAAATTCCGCTATCTTTAGAAAAACTTCTTTCTCTTTTTCATTCTTAGGTGATTTGTTTAAATATTTATATTGAAAATAAGCAAATCTATCTGTCTGATTAAATGGTGATTTTGACCAATCGATATATTCAAACCGCACGTCTTGCTTACGTCCCTCATTCATAATTAGAATGACAGAAGCCCAAGGTTCTTGGTTATTCTCAATAAATAAGTCTTGCAACTCCGCTGTACAATCAAATAGTTCATTCTCATAGTGGTCGTAAACATCTTCATCTAGATTGTACAGATTAGGAATGTCATAAAAATATGTAAATACATCGCTTTCAAACGTGTTAAAGAAATAAAACACACCGCCATACTCACCATAAATCCCGCCCTCAAAATAGACTTCCTTCCAAGTGACTGGTATTGTCTCATTTATTAATTGAGCTAACCTTTCAATAATTTCATTCGCATTGTCTTTAAAGGACATATGATCCCCCGCATCCTAGTGTTTTTAAATCATTGGTTCGAGAACGTATTCCGTGATAGACTTCTTAGCTCAAGTATTACGCATTTGTATGACTATAATAACACAGCTTAAATAGATTCTCGCCCAAAAAAGCAACGGTCCTTCCCATGCTTCTTAATAGGAAAGACCGCTACTTCATTATTATCTTTAGTATTCCCGCTTAAAACGAGAGTGGTAATGAACCTAGCCCTTGTGAAGATAACGCAAAATGCCACGTAACGTCCTCACGTGGAATGCCTAGTCGTAGGTTCGGCATTCTTTTTAGTAAAGTGGTGAAGGCAATGTCTCCTTCAATCCGAGCAAGTGGTGCACCTAGCACATATGAATCCCTTGTCCAAAGGCTAAGTGACGATCTACTTTGCGCATAATTTCCAGATCTTCTGGATCTGTAAACTTATTTTCATCTCGATTCGCCGCTTTTACCATCACAAGAATCATATCGCCTTTTTTAATCTGCTGTCCGCCAAGCTCAATATCTTCCGTCGCGAAACGCGGTCCAGTAGATGTTGATGGACCATTAAACCGCAACAATTCTTCAACTGCTCCAGGGACAAGGCTGAGATCGGCTTTCGCCTTTTCCAGCTGTTCCGGATTATCAAGCAACATCATCGTTCCAGTCGCAATTAAATTCGAAGTCGTCTCATGCCCCGCGAAGATTAATAACGTAATCATCGAAATTAATTCCTCTTCACTTAACCGATCCCCTTCTTCTTCAATCGTGATCAACTGACTAATCAAATCATCCTCTGGATTCTTACGTTTATCTCGTACAAGCTGAGCCGTGTATTCACCAAACGCTTGCATGTTTGCAACTGCGGTTGGATCTTGTCGTCCGTAGCCTAGCCCATTTGATATCGCCGCAGACCAACTTTGCAACTGCGCCCGGTCAGATTGGGCACCCCAAGCATTTCTGAAATCACATTGATTGGCAACGGGTAGCATAGTCTTTGACGAGATCCATTTCTCCTTTTGCTTGTACTTGATCAAGTAGCTCATCGGCAATTTCCTGCACGCGAGGTCGTAAACCCTCCATATACCTAGGGGTAAAGGCTTTAGATACGAGCTTTCGCAACCGGCGGTGATCAGGCTCATCGACAAAAAGCATCGACTTTCCAGTAAAAAACGTCTGCGGTGCAGATGAATCAACCGTGCTTGCGATGCTATCTCGGATATGACGATTGCTATCAATTGAGCTCGGGTCTACCGTAAAACGATTATGATTCTTCAGAACCTGCACCGCCTCTTCCATATGAGTAACGACCCAAGCTTGCCTGTCTCCTCCACCCATTGGATTTGGAATCGACATAACTGCCCCTTCTTGCCGCATCTCCGCGAAAACAGAGAATGGATTTTCCTCGCTTTTTCCACTTAATAAATGTAACACTTTTTCTTGAATTGCTGCTTCGTTTGATTGGTTCATGACGACCTTCCTTTCCAGTATTGAACGAGAGATTGGTCTTCCTGAAAAAAGATGAGATAGACATTGTCTAAATCAAGTCACGTTTTCGTTTTACACCTTGTTAATAACGTGTATAAGAAGTATAATGTCACTGAATGACAAAAGTCAACGGAGGACAATTTTACTATGACTGATCAAAAACCGTTTTCGAAAGAGGATGTCCATCCCCTTAGTTTAAGAGAACGTAAAAAACGTCAAGCTCAAATAGATATAGAAGAAGCCGCGCTCCACCTTTTCCAACAAAAAGGATACGAACAAACATCCATTAAAGATATTGCGGACGAGGTCATGTTGTCATCACGCACCTTTTTCCGCTATTATTCTTCAAAAGAAGAAGTGCTTACACGTTTTCTTCAAACGCCGCAAACGGATCTATCACAATCAATCCAACGGATTAAATCAACTGCATCGCCTCATGCAGCGCTTTGTGCCATCTTTCATGATCTAGCCAATAAGTACCAGGATGAGCGCTCTAACTTTCTCATTCGTTATGAGATTGCCATGCAGGCGTCGTCCATCTCGTCTCTGTTTCTTTATACATTACTTGAATCAGAACCTGCTATCCGTGATGAACTCAATGCTCATTTGGAGAACACCGACGAGCAGGAGATCCACTTTCTTGTTGCTCTTTACATGTCTGCTTTTCGCGTCTCAATTGAAAAATGGTTGAGAGACAAAGAAACAAATCTCGTTTCTATAATAACGAACCACATGGATCAGCTTATAAGTCTCTCAACAGAAACGAACCAGACCAGTTGAAAACATAATTAGCCCCTGTGCCATTAGTTACTAATGCACAGGGGCTAATTGGTGAAGATTACCTATTAATTATAAAAAAAATAAAACTATGATATGGCTTTTAAAGGAACCCC
>BAXC01000123.1 GCA_001310375.1 Bacillus sp. JCM 19041
ACTCCCTCGGTTTTCTTTCCTTTATTGTTTATTCACTACCCTAAACTTGAAGTTTCTTCCCCGCAATTTCTGCTGCCACGTCGACAATCATATCTTCCTGCCCGCCAACAACTTGACGTTTTCCGAGCTCAATCAAAATATCACGAGAATCGATGTTGAATTTCTCTGCAGCTCTTTTGGCATGTAAGGCGAAGCTTGAATACACACCTGCATATCCAAGAACAAGACTATCTCTCGTTATCTCTTGTGGTGTCTGTAGGATTGGAGCCACAACTTCTTCTGCTAAGTCCATCATTTTGTACAAATCTATCCCTGTTTCAATTCCCATTCGCTCTAATACAGCAACAAGTACTTCTGTTTGAGTATTTCCTGCACCCGCTCCTAGACAACGGACACTACCATCAATTCTTGTTGCGCCTTCTTCAATCGCTGCAAGTGTATTTGCCATCGCAAGTGAAAGGTTGTTATGCCCGTGGAAACCGATGTTAACACCAACATGATTTTTTAAAGCACGAATCCGTTCCGTTACTTGATGTGGCAAGAGGCACCTGCCGAATCTACCATATAAACAGTATCTGCACCGTAACTCTCCATTAACTTTGCTTGTTCTACAAGTTTATCCGCTTCCGCCATATGGGACATCATTAAAAAACCAACTGTTTCCATGCCAAGCTCTTTTGCAGCTTGAATATGTTGACGCGAAACATCTGCTTCTGTAACGTGAGTCGCGATACGAGCCATTTTCGCACCAAGACGCTCCGCTTCTCTTAAATTTGTGAGTGTGCCAATACCAGGAATTAACAATACAGCGACTTTTGATTGGTCAGTAACGGACGCTGCCGCTTCAATTAATTCCAACTCATTCGTTTTTGAACGTCCATACTGCAAGGATGAACCTGCAAGACCATCGCCATGAGCGACTTCTATGTAAGGCACCCCAGCATCATTTAATGCTCTAGCGACATTTTTGACTTGTTCTGTTGTATATTGATGGGCAATTGCGTGACTGCCATCACGTAATGCAACTTCTGTAACGATGATTTTTTTTGCCATGATGCTCTCTCTCCCTTCTTATTTCGCAACTTGTTCTACTTGGTTTTTTGCAAACTCTTCAGCTACACGTACCCTGCGGCTGTCATAATATCTAGATTGCCAGAATACGTTGGCAAATAATCACCAGCACCTTCTACTTCAATAAAGATCGTCACTTGATTGCCGTCGATAATTGCATCTGTACGCAGGCGATAACCAGGCACATATTCTTGAACCGACTGCTCCATCTCTTTAACAGACTTAAGTACAGCTGCTTCATCCATCTTTCCATCCTCTACGAGGCATAAACGGTATCACGCATCAGAATCGGTGGTTCGGCCGGATTTAAGATGATAATTGCTTTCCCTTTTTTAGCGCCGCCTACTTCTTCAATTGCACGAGATGTTGTCTCCGTAAATTCATCAATATTTGCTCGTGTTCCTGGACCCGCACTCTTACTTGATATCGTCGCCACAATTTCCGCATACTCAACTAGACAGACCCGGTTGACGGCATGAATCATTGGAATTGTTGCTTGACCACCACATGTAATTAAATTAATATTCTCTGCATCAAGATGCTCCTGTAAGTTCACTGGTGGTACAACAAGTTTTCCAATTGCTGCGGGTGTCATATCGATTACTTTCTTCCCAGCTTCTTTCAGTAACTTCGCATGATGAATATGTGCTTTTGCAGATGTCGCATCAACAACAATGTCAGCAAGTTCTGGTCGCTCCAAAAAGCCATCGATTCCTGTGTGAATAGCCTCATAACCATGTTCCTTCGCACGGCGTAACCCGTCTGAATCTGGATCAATTCCAATCACTGTCGTAAGCTCTAAAACATCTGAGCGACCCAATTTCATCATTAAATCTGTTCCGATGTTTCCTGAACCTAAAATTGCAACCTTCACTTTTGACACATTCGTCTCCTCCTCTAATCATGCTTCCTTATTTTGATACCCTAAACCACTTGAAATCTCTTTACATGCTTGTTTCACATGGGTAATTGCCCGTTCAAACAGCTCACCATTCATCCGAAAAATTGGTGCTGAACAACTAATCGCAGCAACCGCCTCCCCACGATGGTTAAAGATTGGAGCAGCTACACAGCGCAACCCTATTTCCATTTCCTCGTCATCAACTGCATAACCACGGTTTCGTACATCTTTCATATGATTAATAACTTGATCAATTGTCGTCATCGTATGTGCTGTGAATGAACGCAACTCGCCTTGACCAAGCAACCGTCTTGCCTCTGTTTCCGTCTGATAGGCAAGAATCGCTTTTCCAACGCCTGAACAATGAAGTGGGGCCCTCTTGCCAATTTGCGAATAAATTCTTAGCGCTTGTACACCATCAATCTTCTCAACATATACGGCTTCATTCTGATCAAATGAAACAAGATGTATCGTTTCTTGAAGTTCACCGACCAGCCAGTTCATTATTGGTCTTGCTAGCGATCGGACATCTAAATCGGCAAGTACCGCATTGCCTAATTCAAACAGCTTTAACCCGAGCTTGTATTTCGCATCAATCTCATTCTGTTGCAAGAAGCCACGATGTTCCAATGTTTTAATAATTCCATGCACCGTGCTTTTTGATAGACTCATTTCCTCACTAATTTCTTTTACACTTCGTTCTTGATTGGATTTTATAAATAACTCAAGTACGTCGGCGGCACGTTCTACCGATTGAATAAATCGTTCTGTCATACAACCCCCTTCTTCGTCCGACATTACCGAACGACGTTCGTATATTTCATCTTGTTTTATCGTACCGAGGAAGCGCTTTCTTGTCAATATAAAAAGTGACCTTCCTCTTTAACAAATAAAGAATTAAAAAAGCGATTCCTTCTATATAAAAGGAATCGCTTTTTGAAATAAATTAGTTGTTTTCCATCAAGTTCAGCGTTGTACTAGCCACTTCAACACCATTCACAACAAGACGGATAAGATGAACACCCGCATAGTGACGCCTAGTTGATAAGTCTTCAAAACGGTGGGTACGCTCTGCATCAACAACCGCACCCGCTCGGAATGTTTTGTCCGATAATAGAAATGCTTTTTTACCCGTTTTTCCACGCGCCTTCACAAAATCAATTGCGTATTCAATTCGAAGAGTGACAGATTCCTTTGCGATTACTCGAAAGCCAAACCGCAATGTTGAAGCCCCACCAATATGAACTTCACTTGGATCCACTTGTATAAAAGCACCGTCGATTAATGGTTCTCCTACAATCATATCACTGTATCCAAATAGAGCGAGGGCATAGGGATTTGCTTGTTTGACGAGGGTTCGGCAGCCACGACGTACAATCCAATCCGTAAATCCATTTCCTTCGCTCTTCCACCGCTTCGCTATTTCTAAAACCGTATCTGGATGGTCTTTTGAAATGTCATTTAAGTTATTGGCTACACTCTTTCGTACGTACAACGAAGGATCTGCTTTTAGTAATTCAAGAATCTCTAAAACCAGGCTTGGATCTTTTTTAAACACAGGTAAAGACTGCCCCCAAGGCAAACGTGGCCTGCAGCCCTCACTAGCTAACCTGCGAACATGTTCATCTTCATCCAGAGCCCATTCTTTCATTATTGACATCATCTTTTTTGGTTCTTTTAAGATAAACGATCGAATGGCGAACTCTGAAGAGGAATAAGGAGTAAAGCGTTTCAATCCCTCAACCGCTTCTTCCCAATCTTCTGCAGCTTGTCCATACACTTCAACAAAATCTGGAATAAATAAATACTTCAAACCCTCGCGATCGACCTTGTATAGTACAGCAAGTGCATTTGGAAAAGCCGTAGGTAGAAAAGAACCGAGCGTCTCTGCAATACGCCGTGTCCGTGCTTTTAATTCCATTTCCTCCCATCGGTTATCCATTACCTCCTCGACAAAACTTTTTTCATCGAATGAATCATGTACCGCTTTCACTCTTGCTGCAAATGTCTCAAGGAAATGCTGGTTATACATTTGTTTTAAGGGTTCAGCCATGTTTTACTCCTCCTTCAATCATTCATTCCTCCATTATAACGATTCGTACATACGTTTGCATGAATAAGCGGTTATTTTATCGTTTAACCTAAGAAAAGTGAAAAGCGCAACAAAGGGAAAGACGCTATTTTCAGAGGAAAAAATTTGCTATAATGAGTCACTAGCGTTCTGGTTTCCTTACGAACCCGCTTACCACATCGGGTCAGTAGGGTTTTTTTTATATACAACTGCAATAATACATCTATAGAGAAGCTATTTCGAAATGGGGATCATCCTTATGTTACTAGGTACAATTGTAAATGCCCTAGCTATTGCCGTTGCTTCCTTAATTGGTACACGCATCCGCAACGTTCCGGAGGGAATGAGTAAAATTGTCATGCAAGCCTTATCTCTCTGCCTACTTATTATTGGCATTCAAATGGGGGTAACAGGCGAGAATTTCTTAATTGTTATTGCCAGTCTTACAACCGGTGCGATGATTGGTGAATGGCTACAAATAGACGCACGACTGAACAAACTCGGAGATTGGTTAGGAAAAAAGCTTGGAAAAGAATCACAAGGGAATGTTGCCCAGGCCTTTATCAGTTCAACGTTGATCTTTGCCGCAGGGGCACTTGCAATTCTCGGACCACTGGAAAGTGCACTACGAGGCGACCATAGTTTGCTGTTCACGAAAGCATCAATTGATGGTTTCTCTGCGCTTATTATCTCTTCAACACTTGGAATCGGTGTTCTCTTTGCAGCGATCCCTGTCTTTTTATATCAGAGCATCATTACATTACTCGCTAGTCAAATTGACGCCTTCGTCTCACCAGCATTAATGGATCTTATTATTGCTGAACTCACATGCATCGGTGGTATTATGATTTTAGCAATTGGATTGAACTTGCTCAATATCACGAACATTAAAATTGCAAACTTACTTCCTAGCCTTGTTATCGTTGTTGCCCTTGTTGTAGGGTTTCAAGGTATGCTCCTTTAGCCGCCATATACTGGTGGCTAAAGATCATTCGTTTTTTCCCGCTCGTCTCTGTGTTCAATGAACGACACAAGCAAATCCATACGTGCTAGTAACCCTTCAAGGTAAGCTTCATTATCTAAATCCCCCGACTGATAAAATTCCGGCAAATAGAGCATCACATTTCCCGCCTGATAATGGAGGTAAACCTCACAATCTCGCTGTAGCATTGGGCATACGAGTGCTAAACTCGCTTCAATAGCAGGTCCATTCGTTTTTGATCCTTCCTTTACATATACATCGATTCCTTCACACTGGCGCTCGAAACGAAACGATCGCTCGACAGTCGCACCTTTTCTCGTTAAAAGAAACTCCATCTTCGCGTCACATCGACCCATACGTTCTAAAACGATACCAGCTGAACCATCTACGCTTTCTTTATTTTGCACAACAGACATTCGATCATATTTTCCCTTCACACTCGCAACAGGTTTCAGCCACAACTTAGGCTCTACTTTCGTTTCAAATCCAAGTTCATAAAATCGTTCTCCTATACATTCCCGACGCCTATACTCACGTGGTAACCGAATAAAACGATCGCTCCATTCGTACAACTTTCCAATATAAACATCACTCGGCTTTTTCGGTTGGATCGATTTTGCCGCTCGATACATGAAATAAATCATAATAAGTGCTGTATAAAGCTAAATAGTCTCATCCCAAGATAGCCACCAACATAAGATATGAGTAGCATCATTAAAAAAGTAAGAATAACAGCGACGACTATACCTGGTTTCCATCGTCTTCGCTCCGATTTTTGTTTTGCATCTAGCGGCTTCATTCCTAGATATTGAAATACTCGCTCGTGACTCTCCGTCCGTTTCTCTACATAAAGGGTAGGATCTAGTGAATCTTTTGTCCGAGTATGTTCACGCATTTTACTTCCCCTCCTTTTTATTCCAATTTATGCTTACGGTTCGAATAATAGATCGATTTCATCTTATGTAACCATTCCAACATGCTATAATAAGCAGAAAAAAACAGAAAAAAGATAGAACTCACTCTATCCTAGAGAAGATACTTTAATGAAATTTGATTTTAATGAAAACTGGTATAGAGATTAACTTAATTCCCAAACAAATAAACAAATATTTTTCTAACACCATTTTAATTAAATCATGATCTTGCTTTTTATACTCAGTTTACTTCCTAGACAAAAAGTGAATAGATATAGGTGAGGTGAACAAAATGACATATTCATCAGACCAATTTGACGACAAATATGATCGAGAATTTTCTCGAATTTATGAAAAAGAAACAGAAGCAATTAATGCCCAGCTTGATAAAGAAATCTTATTTGCCCTTGTTGGTGACGTAAATACAGGGAAATCATCAACAATTAATCAACTGATGGGTGCTGAAGTGGCTAAGGTCGGTGCCCAGCCTGGAGCAACCAGTAACGTTGATCTTTATAAATTTAAAGACAAAATTACATTTGCCGACACCCCTGGCTTAGACGATATTATTTCAGATCATTCGGATGAAACGATGGGGTACTATGAAGAGGCAGATGTCATTCTCTTCTTCTTAAATGCGGCAGGAACCGTTTTTTCTGAAGGGGAAAAACAGATTTTTGAACGAATGGCGAAAGTGAACCAAGACATCATTATTGTTTTAAATAAAATTGATGCTGCAGAAGAAATTTCAAGTTTAAAAGCCTATGTGCAAAAGCATACTGGCCATAACTATTCCGTTGTTCCAATTTCATCTAAAAACGGTACGAACATCGACCAACTTAGAAATGAAATATTGGATATTCTCGAGAAAAAGCAAAAAGATATTCAGCTTGCAAAGGAACTGGAAGGGAAGAAAGCTAAGTCGGGTGTCGCTAACAAGTGGATTATCGGTGCATCAGCCGCGGCAGCAGGAGTTGGGGCAACACCGATTCCAGGCGCTGATATTATCCCAATTACCTCGATTCAAGTCGGGCTAATGGTCAAGCTCGCTTCCCTCTATGATAAACCAATGACCAAAAAGAAAGCCAAAAATCTAGTCGTAACCACACTCGTAAGCAACTTTGGTCAAACGATGTACCGTCAAGTTACCAAGTTCTTCCCAGGTGCGGCTTTTATCGCCGGAACAACAATTGCTGGAACCGTTACAGCTGCATTTGGCTATTCTGTTAAATACGCCTTTGAACATGACGTTGATCTTTCCGATGGGAAGTTAGGCGAGCTTATAAAAGACTATTTAAACAACTGGCGTAAAAAAGAATAACAATCGAACCTGGAAAAAGGAGGCTCCCTTTTCCAGGTTATTTTACTCATCCCTTGACTTAACCGAACCACTTAAATGTTCGTGTATCAACTTCCATTCACTTCCTATGACAGAAAACACATTTGTCGCTCTTCCTTTTCCTGAAATAAATTCTTCTTCAAGATACCCTTCGTATGTGTATGTATATGTACATGTAGCCATTTCTTCGGAAATGGCAATCCATTCAACCTCTGATGCAGAGTACACTTCTTCCTTAATAAGATTCCATGTTTGATTAAAATAAGCGCCAATTTCTTCATATCCTCTACATGTTGCATCAGTGAAAAAATAAACCGCCTCTGGGTGTAGCACCTTTTCCACGTTTGAAAACTTGTGTGTATTCGTCGCCTCAATGTATGTTCGTAACGCTTTTCTATACCCATAACTTACCATTCTCCTTTCATATATAACGAAAATACGTTCGCTTTTATTATACCATTTATTGTGGAAACACTTAATTACAAAAAAGAGTGGTCATTTGCTATTTTACTAGATATAAACTGCGAGGTTCCCTTACTATCTCGCCTTATTCCACCTCCGACACACAAATGCAACATTATAAAACTAGTATTTCACTCTCGTTACAAGTAGATTACTTTAGCCTTTTAGGGTTGATTCCCCTATTTTGTTTATGTATAGTGAGGACTTGCGAGAGAGAATCCCGCATACAAGATAAGATAAACTCAAAATTGTTTAGGTAACACCAACATAAATAGGGTGCCTTTACTACTTAGAAGGAGAGTGCTTATAACATGAAAAAACTAATTGCATCACTTGCCGTAGTAGGATCAGTTCTAATTGCAACTCCTGCTTTTGCTTATGAGGTACAAAGCGGAGATACATTAAGCGGAATCGCTAATAATAATAACGTTTCTATCAATGACATCATGGAAGCGAACTCGGATATCAAGGACAAAAACTTGATTTTTGTTGGTCAGCAACTTGATCTTCCCGGTACAGAGTCAAACGAAGCTCAAATTAAAGGCGAAATTCAAACAGATGAAGATACTAGTTCGTCTCCAAGCGAGAGCGAGTCTAGCTCACAAGACACTACCGGAACGACAATGAATGTAGAAGCAACTGCTTATACAGCTTTCTGTGAGGGATGTACTGGAGTCACATATACTGGTATTGATTTAAGAGAAAATCCTGATCAAAAAGTAATCGCAGTGGACCCAGATATCATCCCGCTTGGTAGCACTGTCTACGTTGAAGGATACGGCGAAGCTATTGCAGGCGATATCGGCGGAGCAATTAACGGCAATAAGATTGATGTCTTTATTCCAGACCAAGATCAAGCAATGGAATTTGGTCGTCAAAACGTACAAATCGAAGTATATGAGTGATTTGTAGATAAGTAAAAAGAGTCGGCTCTAATCAGGGTCGACTCTTTTTCTCCTTTCCTATTTACGGGAAGAAAAATAGATACATGCATAGCAGACCGCCCGACATGCTTTTTTAGCTAATGAGTGAATAGAAGATGCGTTTTCCATTTGCCCTCGCTCCTAGCGTACACTTCGCTTTCCGTGGGCGACGGAAGAGACCCACAGCTAGGCTGTGAGTCTCTTCTTCATCTTTTTTCCCACAGAAGTCTACGTGTATTCCGTCCGCTAGTTGCTATATATTCATTGAAATCAATCTATTAGAAGTTTCTTTCTAGCACAATTGGTATTTACGGACAATTATCCCCCGCTCAAACGCCTTCGCTCAATCTCCCAAATTCGGTAATTTACTTAAATAATATTAGCAAAGTGGAGTTCTCCAGTTTGCACAAAAATATCTATGAGATATAAGCTTAGAGATATTTTGTCTACGGTCTGAAACTGCCTTGTCAACTTATATCAATCATATAATGTTTTTATCTTGAATAGCTGTCCGCAAACTTGAATACACTTTGCCTTCGACTTTAATTCCTAAATTCACCATCGTCTGTGCAACTTCCGGACGAACTCCACTTAGAACTGCTTCTACGCCAATGAGTTTGAGCGAATCCATCACTTTAAAGATTTGCCCAGCAACCATCGTATCGACAATGCTCACTCCAGACAAATCAAGAATAATACGGTTTAAACTTAATTCAGATCCTTTTCCAAGCGCATTGTTTAACAAATATTGTGCACGGTTCGTATCAATTTCGCCAATAATTGGGATGACTCCTGTATCTTTTGTTAATTGAACAAGCGGAACGGACAGTTCATCAATCGCATACTTGGCTGCTTCGATGCTATTATGAAAATCTTTCATATAAGAACGGCTAACAATTAATACAGCGTGATCAACAACACGATCAAACTCTGATATTATTGTATACAAGCCCTTAAGTGACATATCTTCTTAATTGCTTCATGCGTACAATTTCTCCAATTGTATTGCGATAATAAGCAATCTCGCTTAAACCAACATCTAATGGCAATTCCAATTTAACAAGTAGTCCCGATACTTCAGTACCCCACTTTTCAATTGCATCTTTTGATTCCTCTGGACTTGTAACGACTGATTGTGCATACATCTCAATTAGTCTTTTTCTCCAAGGGGTTAACTGCATCGTTAATGTATTTGCACTAACCTTGTTATGCCTAGGTGGCATTGCCACAAGCTCTTCTTTCCTATTTAATATTTCGTCCATGAATGGTTGTAATTCTTTTTTACTGTTCGACATGTATAACTCCTATATATAAACGTTTTTAGTTTTTACTTATTATACTAACCCTACCACTATTGACAGTCATTGCAAATAAATCTGTTGAAAATATTTTAGTGTTGGAATATTCATCTCTATTCCCTATTCTTAGAAATCTTAAGCATAAAATAATCAGTTAATCAGTTGCATTAACCGATTCGAGAAAACACTAAAACGATTCCGTCACAATCATTTGGCCTCCTTTAATGTTTTGTCTGGGCTATCACTGTTAGTACCTATCACACCTCCAGTAATATTGACTATTTCCTCTAGTTACTTTATTCGCTCACTCTTCTTTCAGAGGAATTATGGCACTCCACTTTTTAATCTTTTTGCTTAGAAACTCGTCCAATTCTTTGTCTGTTTCACTTAGTTTGAAAAATAATGTCAATGCTACTAAAATGACATCCGCACATTCCTCTTTCACATCCGCTTTAGTTAACTTTTTGTACTCACTACCAGACGCCTTTTTATAAGAAAGTACTGCTTGAGCTGTTTCCCCTACCTCTTCTGATAGTTTCAACACCATTTGCTCCAGCGTCTTCTGTTCTTGTTCGCTTAACTCTTGTATTTGTTTCAATAATTGTTCCATAAAGAATCTCCCCATTCCTTACTTTATCAACAGGCTTTTCTTAGTTTTTAAAAATCATAAACAGCTGTTAGAGAGGTAATACCTCTACTTTTCTTTCACATTATTTACTTTAACAGCAAGGAAAATTTATGTATAGAACCCTCAAAAAGCCTCTACGTCTTCCTAAATAGAAAGAACCTCCATAGTCTTAGGCTATGGAGGTTCCATTTAATTCTCTAAATAAGAAAGCGAATATTGGTCCGCTGCGATCATCGCATCAACGACTTCATCAGCTGTTGGTACGGTTGCCATATTATGGCTACTTTCTCCTTCTTGCAAAGCCGTCTTGGCAACTTTAAGTAGCTCGTCCCGATCAATTCCTTCTATATGAAGATCTTTGAATGTAACTGGCAAACTTAGTTTTGAAAGCAATTCAATATACCGATTAATTTCTTGTTGACTGTGAGCTTCGAGTGTCAGTTGCGTTAAAATGCCAAACGCTACTTTTTCACCGTGGCTCAAGTGATGAATATCACCTTCTAACACTGTAAAACCATTGTGTACAGCGTGGGCAAGTGCTAGTCCGCCACTTTCGAAACCTAGACCACTTAACAATGTATTTGCTTCAATGACTTGCTCTAGTGCATAAGAAACAACTTCTCGTTTATTCGACTCATACGCAAGCAAACCATAATCAAATAAGACTTGCTCACACTTTTCAGCAATCGCTTGTCCTGCAATGGTTGCTTTGCCTCCTGCCATATTCGTACCGCGTCCTTCGTAAGAAGAACGAGCTTCCACCCATGTCGCAAGCGCATCAGCAATGCCTGCCGCAAGAAACTTCGGCGGGGCACCTGCAATAATAGCTGAGTCAACAATAATGACATCAGGATTTTTATTATAGAAGCTATAGCGTTCAAAGACGCCGTCTTCAGAATAAATAACGGACAAAGCGCTAGTTGGTGCATCTGTTGAAGCGGTCGTTGGCACGATTGCACAGGTTGCACCTTCAATCAAATCCCTCACACCCTTTGCTGTATCTAAGGTTTTACCACCACCAACGCCGACAATAATTTCGGCTCCTTCATTTTTGGCTTTTTCTGCAATCCGTTTAATTTCTGATTCAGATGCTTCTCCCTCGAAGGTAACCTCGACTACAGACATACCTGCTTCTTTTAAACTTCCAGCTACACGATTTCCTGCCATATCCCAGACAAACTCATCTGCAAGAATCATTGCTTTTGTTCCTAATTCTTTTATATATTCACCCGTTTTATCGAGGACATCACGCCCCTGTACATACTTGCTTGGGCTTATAAATATCTTTTCGTTCACATATACCACTCCTCTTTTAGGAAATTCTGTATGTAGTGTTCCTCTATATGAACAGCTTTAAACACATTTCTTATTACACTTTATTAGTCGCAATTGTTTTCTTCTTAAAGTGGGGAAGAAACAACCGCTTAGTCGAATGAAAAGGAGCACCTAATTCATTAGATTTAAAAGAATGACTTTGTCTTAGACAGGGTAGGGAGAATAGTGGTCAAAGGCGGAGATTGACTTAGGAAAGCGTAAATCTAATACGAAGTCAGTTCAACTTGTCAATAACCTCAAAAGAGTGGTCTCTGCAATAGAGACCACTCTTTCTTTTTTACTCCGCTATACCGAGTGGGGAGAAAAACCAATATGATCCAAGCACGATCACAATAATCAGTACACTTACCCATTTCCTATGTTTCCATGGTGTTAAGTCAACTTTATGATTCCCTTCTGGAAACTGAAATGCTCTACGTTCTTTTGAAGTCGACTAATTCCCCATAATAGAAACAAATCGACAAAGAACATAACACTAAACACGTATAGATAGTGTACGTCAAAGAAAAGCTGTGAAATGCTATAGACGACAACATGAAAACCAAATGTGATTTTTGCCGCAAACGGGGTCGCGTATTTTGAGTAAAAACCTAAAATGATAATAGCTAGGAGAGGCATGCTGTAGACTCCATTAAATTGTTGCACAACGTGGAACAAACCTGCTGGTGCAAAAGAAATTAATGGCGCAATTACTGTTGCCAAGAGCCCAACGATGATCGTAAAGACTTTCCCCATTCTTGCTACTTGCTTATCCGATGGTTCTTTCTTCATCGGCTTATAAAAATCTAATGTAAGCAACGTTGTGTTGCATTTAATGCACCAACAAAAGAACTCAGAATCGCACCAAAAATGACAGCTGCAAAAATACCAAACGCCCACTCCGGTAAAACCGCTGTGACAAGCATTGGATACGCATTATCAGCTGGTTCAATTGAGTCTCCAAACATATTAAACGCAATAATGCCTGGAAACACTAAGAATAGTGCACCTAAAATTTTAAAGAAACCAACGTAGAGAGCACCTTTTTGCCCTTCTTTTAAATCTCTTCCTGCCAATACTTTTTGAACAATTAATTGGTTCGTACACCAGAAAAATAAATTATTAAATAAAAGCCTAAAAACAACGTCGGCCAAGGTACCATAGGAGAATCAACTGCCCCTATCGAATTGAGCATTTCCGGCGTATTTCGATGAATCGATTCAAATCCACCTAAAAAACTTCCTTCTCCAAGAACAATAAGTCCGAGAATTGGAATGGATAAACCTGCGATAAGTAGGCCTATTCCATAAACTGTATCGCTAAACGCGCTTAACCTTAAACCGCCAAGCAACAAATATAGGAGCCCCATCACTCCGATAATACCTGATATAAGTGATATAGCGACAAGCGGTTCAACATTTAACAGCTCATCAATTGCAAAAATTTGATTAAAAACAAGTGAGC
>BAXC01000124.1 GCA_001310375.1 Bacillus sp. JCM 19041
CTAGTGTTGTGGCAATTCCTGATAAAGTAGCGATAATAGCAATGACATCAATCATTTCTCCAAGAAAACTCTTTGGATTGATAATGGGTGATAATGTTGCGCTTATCAAGCCTGGCATTTCCTTTCGAAAGTTAAAGTAAGCTAGACAAATAGCGACAATTGCGTAAATCGCCCATCCGTGAAATCCCCAATGTAAAAACACATATTTCATTGATTCAAGCGCTGCTTCACCACTTCCTTCTGGTGTAGTCGGTGAATCAATTGCGTAATGGGCGATTGGTTCTGCCGCCCCAAAGAACAACAATCCAACACCAAGCCCAGCACTAAATAAAAAAGCGAACCAAGTCAGATAACCGTATTCGGGACGATCTTCTTCTTTTCCTAATCGAATTTTGCCAAAAGGACTGACTACAAAAAAGAGGCAAACAAGAAGAAAGATGGTTACGATTATTAAATAATACCATCCAAACGTAATCGCAATGAACCCTTGTACGTCTGTTGTCACTGATTCAAGTTGACGGGGAAACATAAAACCTGTAATAATAAAAATTGCTAAAATTCCAAGTGTCACGTAAAACACTTTTGTTAGTTTACCTGTCGTTTCATTCTCCATTTACGAGCTCCTTAGCTATTCTATGTAAAAACATTTAAACAAACATGATATACCCGATTTAGTACTTATTCAACCATAAATTAATGCAATTTTTTGGTGCGTATCTAAGTCACGGTTTATTTTTCATTTATCTATATATAAGGGTGTACTTAGTGAGTGGGTTTATCCATAAAATGAACAAATTTCTAGAGAGTAAGCATGACGCACAATCACATTGAGTATTATACAAAGATGATTATATAGCTATTGCAAAGATTATTTAAAAGGAAATTGAATTTGAATTTATTGATCGTAATAATGTTCGGTGATTTTCGTGAACTCCGACTTATGGAGGTTCATTCTTACAATCAGGACCAACGGGATTAGGGTTAGATAATGTAATAGTGTTTAGTAATAGAAGCATAAGCATTACGAAGTACTAGTGGACGCGCCAACAGGAACGCCAGGAGCATCTGCAGACTTTGAGTTAATGCTGGCAGGGATAACAGGTCCGACAGGGGCGTCGCTCACTTCCACAAATGCTTTCTGTATCAATGGTGGCACTACAATTGCAGTACTTTTGGTGAACGACAGTGCCAGTACTAGCGAACCAAGCGGTGTTGGGATAACTCCAACTGCTTCTGGGTTTACAATTAATACAGCTGGAACTTATAGTATCTCTTACGGAGTAAACTTAACGGCAGTGTTGCTACTTGGTCTTCAGTTAACAGTGAACGGTACTCCATTAACAGCCTCACAGGTGCGCCAGGAGTAGCAGTAACAAATATTTCAAGTAATGTGACTACACTAGTAGCCGGAGTTGTAGTTGAGGTTCAGTTATATGGACTGCTTAAATTAGCAGTTTTAGTTGCTGGTCAAGGTGCTGTTTTAGAAATTGTTCGATTACTTAATGAAAAAGCTCATCCATAAGGTGAGCTTTTTTATATACAACATTATTAAAATTAATATTGACGAACTTATGTTCTCATTTTAAAATAAGTAAAAGGAGAGTGATGGATATGATTCAATTTTTAAATAGAGCTGCAGATGAACATGGTCGAGTGGAACTAATATACGAAGCAAAAAATAAAAAGCTAACTCATCGTGAAGTGACCGTCTATACCATCAATGCTACTCATGTCTTTTGTTTTTGCCATTTAAAACAAGCATTTCGGGCATTTGCTCTTAATCAAATTTTATCATGTGCTGTACCTAGAAATAAGGCTAGAAAAACATCGCTTATTGGCTAATGTTACGAGTTTCCAGGCAATCCTTTTAGGCGATGAGCCAATGGTTTGTTGGACCATAGCCTTTCCCAAGATTAAGAGACCATGCAATTGCATCAGAAGTGAAAGCTTTTGCTTTGTGGACTGCTTCTAATAGAGAGGTCCCTTTAGCTACTTCTCCACAAATCGCAGCTGAAAACGTACAGCCAGTGCCATGTGTGCTAGTTGTATCTGTACGGGGAGCATCTAATATAAATGCACCTGTATCTTTGCTATAAAATAAGTCAATTGCATCTCCTTTAAAGCTTCCTCCCTTCACAATAGCACTTTGCGCGCCAAGCTCCGTCACAATCTTTATTGCGGCTTTTTCCATATCTTCACTAGTTTCAATTTTCATTTCAACTAAATCTTCCGCTTCGGCGATATTCGGGGTCACTATTGTTGCAATAGGGATAAGCGTTTCTCGTAGTGTTGCACGAACATTTTTCTCTAGTAATGGATCTCCATTTTTAGCCATCATAACGGGATCGCATATATAGGGTATTTCTTTATATGCCAATAGTTGATTCATTAATAGGTACATCATATCCGGTTGGGCAATCATCCCAGTTTTTATTGCATGTGGATAGATGTCTGTAACGACTGCTTGAAATTGTTGCTCAATAAATTCAAGTGGAAGATGATGTATTGCTTTAACTCCCGTTGTGTTTTGAGCGACTAAAGAAGTTAGTACGCTCATTCCATATACCTCTAATTCTTGAAATGTTTTTAAATCAGCTTGTATGCCTGCTCCTCCGGTTGGATCTGTCCCGGCAATAGTTAAGGCTCGATAGATTGTTGGCACGAAAATTCATCCTTTCCATTCCATAAAAAATAGCCGTCTCAAAAGAGGCGGCTATTTTTCAGCAAGGTACGACTGATATGACTCAGTCAATTGCTTGTCCCACTTCCCTACGCTAGATTTACCTAGATCAGGTTGAAGAGTTAAAGGATTACCCTTTTCTCAGCATGTACGCACCCCTAGTGGAATTTATCGTATGTGTTTGATTTGGTTCTTATTCGTTTACTGCGTCTTTAAGTTGTTTACCCGGCTTAAACGCAGGATTTTTTGTTGCAGGGATTTCAATTTCTTGACCAGTTTGTGGGTTACGACCTTTACGAGCAGAACGCTCACGTACTTCAAAGCTTCCGAATCCTACAAGTTGTACTTTGTCACCTTTAACAAGTGATTCTGTGATTCCTTCGAATACTGCATCTACAGCTTTAGATGCATCCTTCTTAGAAATCTCCGCTTGTTCTGAAACTGCATTGATTAGATCTGTTTTGTTCATTTGAAAAAACTCCTTTTCTTATCTTAAAGTAGCTTATTATTCTAGCTTGCAGAATAACACGTATGCCAGAACCGCAAAAGCAGGGCAGCAGTACTGCCTGCCCTTAATTTACTCATGAATCCCATTGGTGTCAAGACATAAGGGGTAATTTAAAGCAGATCGGGTAGATTTACATGCATTTTAATCATTTTGTCATGTTATTACGACTTCTATTAACCATCAGTACACGAATAAAAAAGAATATGCTATACTTTTCTGACGCGAAAATTACTTATCATAAGTCCGGATAAAGAAATTGTAATAGCAATAAAGACGGTGGATGAAAGATTTTGGTTAAAGAGCGTGAAAAAAGCAAGCAGACAGCCTGCAGCTGTAATTGGAAGACCAATAAACTCATTTGGTGAATCCGTGATATTAAAACGTGCTAAACGTAAAGCGCCACAAAGAATAAATAAAACAACGGCTAGGCCGCCTGTAAAAGAAAAGGGCACTAAACTGGCTTGATAAACAAGTAAAGCGGGTGCGACACCAAAAGAAACAAGGTCACTTAATGAGTCAAGCTGCTTTCCAAGTTCAGTTTCAATATTCATCTTCCTTGCAACTAAACCATCAAAGCGGTCAAACAATGCAGCGACGGCAATAAATAAAAGACCCATGCGAATACTTCCCTGTAAAGTAAACATGATGGCAGTAACACCAAATCCTAAATTAATGAGCGTCAAGATATTAGCAAGTTGGCCTTTTATTTTTTTGCTAGTTAGGTAGATCTGGTTTAAAAGAAACACGTACGCATCACCTCTTTTCGAGTTTTATTACGTGCTATAATACCAAAGTATACCATACATTCAATTTAAATGATTTGATAAAAAGTCGGTAAAAGGTGATTAGATGAAAAAAAAGATGTTTCGAGTGTGCATTGAATTAACGAATCAGAAATGGAGTTCCGCGTTGTTAAAGCGTTTTGCTATGTCAAAAATAAGCCGTCCGTTTAATCCATTATTTGTAAAAACATATCAGATAAATATGGATGAATCTGCAAGTTCGCTGGATTCATTTGATAACTTACATACTTTATTTACTCGGAAACTTAAAGTGGAATCACGACCAATAGCTCCAGGGGATAGAACCGTAGTTGCACCAGTAGATGGACAATGCACGGAACATGGGAAATTATTCGAAGGTCAGAAATTTGCAGTAAAAGGGCAAAGTTATTCACTACATGAAATGCTGCAATCAGAAGAGGAAGCAAAGAAGTTTGAGAACGGCTATTATATGATTTTTTATCTTAGTCCTGCTCATTACCATCGAATACATAGTCCATTTAATGCGACTTGTAGAACAGTTAAAACGGCAGGTAATAAATCCTACCCGGTAAATGAACTTGGCCTTAAATATGGAAAAAAACCACTCTCACATAACTATCGTCAGATCACGAAGTTAGAAACGCTTTCAGGTATTTGTATGATGGTAGAAGTTGGTGCAATGAATATTAATAGTATTGTACGAGTAAAATCAGATAAAAAATGGCTAAAAGGAGAAGAGACTGGGTACTTCTCATTCGGTTCAACTGTCGTTCTTCTTTTTGAACAAGGTAGTTTCCAGCCAACTCTTAATGTTGACGAAGTGAAAATGGGTGAAAAGATTGGTGAAATGATTGATAAGAGTTAAAAAAACGCTACGGACTTTTCCGTAGGCGTTTTTTTAAATAGGAATCAATGGTGTTGTATCTTTTCTGGTTTCTCATTGTTTCGTTTGGCTTCTTCTTCATAGAAAGGTTTCATGTCATCTCTGATTGAAGAAGAGTGCATTTTGATACCGGTTCGATATGCTGAACGAGAAATAACAAGAGCGGCAATAGGGACTGTTATAAAAACAAAAAGAATGGTTAATAACAGCTTGCCTATAAACTGGTTGTGTTGAGTTAAGAAGTAGAGAAAGGTTGCTGACATGATCATCATGATGCCAAAGGTGGAATTTTTACCTGTTGCATGCAGGCGTGAGTACACGTCAGGTAGGCGAATGATGCCAAGTGCGGCTAGTAAGCCGAATATGGAACCAAGTAGCGCAAGTAAGCTTATAATCCATTCAATCGTTGTCAAACAAATTCCCCCTCTCTAGAAACTTTGCAATAGCGACAGAACCAACAAATGCAAGAATACCAATAACCAAGGCAACCTCCGTGTAAGCCATTGTATCCTGCAGCATCATAAGAATGCCTACAAAGCCAATAAGCAAAATTCCAACCGTATCTAAGGCAACAATACGATCGTGCATTGTAGGGCCGAGGAGAGCGCGTATAAAGCAAAGGAGGGTTGCAATCCCAAGAATGACTAAAGCGAGTGATAGGATTGAATTAAACATGGCGACGTGTCACCTCCAATATTCCTGCCTCAAACGTTCTTTTCACTTGATTAATTATTCCTTCTTTATCCTCAGCATTTAAGGCATGAACAAAAATATAATTTCCATCCTCCGAAAATTCAATAGATAAAGTACCTGGAGTTAACGTCATCATCACTGCAAATAACGTTTTTTCTGCAGGTGTCTCAAGCCTTGTGGGGACAGCTATAATTCCAGGAGCGATTTTCATTTTTGGGCTTAAGACGATTTTTACAACATCAATATTCGCAATCGTCAACTCCTTTGCAAATACAAGAATTAGTTTAAAAAACGACCAAATACGGTGCAAGTAAAAATAGCGACCTCTAAAACGAATTAAAGTCAATACAACAAGCATCCCGATCAAATAACCAAAGACAAAATCAACTGCACTGAAACTATTTTGAAAAAGCATCCAAAGAAGAGCAACTGCTAGATTGATCATTAATTGAAAAGTCATCTAATCACTCTCCTAGAACCGAATTAATATAGATTTCTGGGTTTAGCAGTTGATCAGCTACATCAAGTGAGTAGTTGAAAACAGGTTCAGCTGCAAAACCTAAGATAATTGTAAGTGCAACGAGTGGGACAATAGCGAGTAACAATTTAGTTACAGATACAGAAGCCTGTTCTTTAGAATGGACTTGTTCTCCCCAGAAAGCATAAACAAAAATCTTAATCATTGAGAAGAGAGTTAGTAGTCCTACTACTAGAGCAACGGCAGCAATTCCATAGCTTTCAATAACTAGCTTTCTCTTATAAGGGGAAACTTGCTAAAGAACCTGAAAGAGGGGGGATACCTGCTAGTGACAATGCAGAGATAAAGAACATCCAAGCGAGCCAAGGATGAGTTTTAGTAAACCACCCATTTTCTTTAAATCTGTCGTACCAGTAATTTTTTCTGTTGCCCCCGCGAATAAGAATAGCGCTGTCTTAACAATGATATGGTGCGCGATATAGAAGATAGCCCCTGCAATGGCCACTCTAGTATAAAGACCTAGACCCATGGCCATATATCCTACTTGGCTAATAATGTGATAGGAAAGGATTCGCTTAAAGTCAAATTGGGAAACGGCACCTAATACACCGAAAAACATTGTTAATCCGGCAATCCATAATATAAATGTATGGGTGAAGTCCGGGTCGTGAATGAATATAAGTGTAAAGGAGCGAATGATCGCGTAAATACCAACCTTTGTTAACAGTCCACCGAATAGAGCGGCTATGGCTGATGGAGGACCATAATAAGACCTCGGAAGCCAAAAATAAAGTGGAAATAACGCCCCCTTCATTGCAAAGACCAAGAAAAAGATCATGGCGACAATTTGCAAAGAGCTGTTTGTTCAAGTTCACCTACACGAACTGCCAAGTGTGCCATGTTTAAAGTGCCTGTTATACCGTATAAATAAGCAAGACCAGCTAAAAAGAGTATCGAAGCAAATACGTTAATCGCTGCATATTTAAAGGACTCACGAAGTTGATACTTGGTTCCTCCGATTACGATTAGAGCGTAAGAAGAAAGCAACATAACTTCAAAAAATACAAACAGATTAAACATATCTCCTGTTAAAAACGCCCCGTTCACTCCAGTTAAAAGAAAGAAGTAAAAAGGATAAAAATAAAATTTTTCACGCTCTGAATGAAGCGTATTAAATGCAAAAAATAAACAAACAACCCCAACAATAGCTGATAAGAGAACCATAAATGTTGAAAATAAATCAGCCACAAAGACTATCCCGAATGGGCTGTCCAGTTTCCGAATTCTAGTGTCATAACGCCAGTTGTGTATGCTTCATACGCTAGGAAAATCGCTATACCAAGCATAGCAAAGGAGGTAAGGGCACTTATAATTCTTTGGGTTTTTCTATATCGGACAAGTAAGATTAAAAGTGCTCCTACCGCAAAAGGTAGAATAACTGGGAGCATGAGTAGATTATTCATCTGCAGCCCCCCTTAATTTTTCTAAATCATCTGTTTTATGCACTTTATATGTCCGGTAACCCAGAACGACTAGAAAAGCTGTGATACCAAAGCTGATAACAATCGCTGTTAAAATAAGCGCCTGTGGCAATGGATCTGTGTAACCACCGTCTGCCATGTGTTCTAGAGGTGGGGCATCAGCGTTTAAACCTGCCATTGTTAAAATTAATAAATGCACACCGTGGGAGAGCATCATGATCGCAATTATGACACGAAGTAAACTGCGATTCAACAGCATGTAGGTTCCGACAGCGAAGAGCACACCGATGACAATAAACATTAAAATTTCCATCAGTTTTCATC
Source organism: Bacillus sp. JCM 19041 (assembly GCA_001310375.1). Classification (GTDB taxonomy): domain Bacteria; phylum Bacillota; class Bacilli; order Bacillales; family Bacillaceae_D; genus Shouchella. Next base: position 7,812 of record BAXC01000124.1, read on the forward strand.
CTCCGCAATTGTAAGTGTAATGATCATTGCCACTGCGACTACGACTAAAAAGATCCCTAAGTCAAAAGGCAAGGCAGTTGTTAACTCGAGTTCACCAAAAAAAGGAAACGTGTAGTAATCAAAGAATTGTTCCAGGTAAGTGTCTCCAAAGATAATTCCAATAAAGCCGACACCGACGGTGATTAATAACCCTATCGCTACTACAGGTACAAAAGAAAATTTAATTGCATCGTTAGCAGCTTTGCGATCAAAAATAACATAGATTAACATCAAGGAGCACGCAGCAGTTAATCCGCCGATGAACCACCGCCTGGATCATTGTGTCCGGCAAAAAACAGATAAAATGCAAAAGCTAATAGAAAATAAGTCGTTACGACGATTAGCGTTTGTTGCAAAACATCATGTGATTTTGAGTACTTCATACGTCCTCCCCTCCTTTAAAGCGGTGTTTAACAAGCATAATAACAGCTAATGCTACAATCCCAAGAACAAGAACTTCAAGCATCGTATCGAGTCCACGGAAATCGACTAAGATGACATTAACCATGTTCGTTCCGCCACCCAGTTCATACACATTTTCAATGTAGAAATCTGAAATAGATGTTAGACCTGCATCCGTACCTAGTGAATATGCACTAATTCCGACTACTGTTATCGTAATACCTACAGCAGCAGATACGATGATATTAAACGTCTTCTTTGAAGCTTTAACGGTCTCATCAGCATTTCTGGAAGGTGTCTAAAAGCTAACATTAATAAAACAACTGTTACCGTCTCAATAAGCAGTTGGGTTAAAGCGAGATCTGGAGCTCTCAAAACGACAAAGAACAATGCCATAAGGTAGCCGATAATTCCAGCAAAGATAATTAAAGTTAGCCGTTTTTTGATGAATGGTAAGCATAAGCAGGCCATTATGAAAACAATGGCAATTACAATCATGAAACTTGGCATTTTAGCTAAATTATCTGTATTGAAATTCCAGGCATCAGCATACCAGAACGTCCAACCTAGAAGAAGTACGATAAAGGTTGACATGTACAAGAAATAATCTCGTAATAACCCTGTCATCTGGACTTTTGTAATGGCTTGTGAACCAGCAATTAAACCATCTAAACCTTTATCATAAAACCAATGAAGTGGATCTCGCTCCCTTTTATAAATCTCTAATTTGGACCATTTCTTCATTAGAAGGAACAGAACAGTACCAAATAGAATAACGCCGATTGACATTAAAAGTTCAGTATTAATCCCGTGCCATAAAGTAAAATCTACAGCTACATTGTCAAGAGTTAAAGTAGGTATAATACTCGTCATGGCCGGAGCAATTAGTGAATCAGCAACTATGTTAGGAAATAATCCTAATACGATCACAAGTGAGCCTAATATAAGTGGGCTAATTAACATACCTAATGGCGCTTCATGTACTTTTTGATCAAAATTTTCTTTTTTGAATTTACCAAAGAACGTTTTGACAAACATGATCAAGCAATAGAGAAATGTGAATATGCTTGCAATCCAAGCAATGATCGGCAACATAAGTCCAATGCTGTTTGCAGAGAAAAAGTCGGCTTCTGTTGCTCTTAACATCCCGGTAAAAAACATTTCCTTTGAGATAAAACCATTAAAGGGAGGTAGACCAGCCATGGATGCCAGACCAACAGCAGAGATAACAAAAGTAATCGGCATAATGGTCATTAGTCCGCCAAGCTTTTTAATATCTCTTGTACCAGTTTCGTGATCAATTATGCCCACTGTCATAAACAGGCTTCCTTTAAAGGTTGCATGATTAATTAAATGGAACAACGCTGTCATAATAGCAAGAGAGTAAAATGTAATCGCTTCCCCGTCTGTGACGAAAAGTGCTGCAGAACCAACGCCTAAAAGACTCATAATCAGGCCAAGTTGGCTAATGGTTGAATAAGCGAGAATGCCTTTTAAATCTTTTTGTCGAACAGCTGTTACAGATCCATAAGCTAATGTGATTAATCCAACAATAATTAACGTCCAAAACCAAACAGCGTGTCCTCCAAAAACAGGAGTAAGACGCGCCACTAAATAAATGCCGGCCTTTACCATAGTTGCAGAGTGTAGGTAAGCACTAACTGGAGTAGGAGCTTCCATCGCATCAGGTAACCAGATGTGGAATGGGAATTGAGCGGACTTAGTAAAAGCTCCAAGTAGTACAAGGATCATGGCAGGCAAAAAGAGTTGACTAGCCACAACGACATCTACCTGTCCAATAATTTCGCGTATACTAAAGGTGCCTGTAATACCATATAGAATACAGAATCCTGCTAGCATCGCGAAGCCGCCAAAAACAGTAATTAGCATCGATTTTTGAGCACCGTATACTGATTTTTTACGGTGATACCAATAACTGATTAAAAGAGCGGAGGCTAAGCTCGTTAACTCCCAGAAGATGTATAACGTTATTAAGTTGTCAGTTAACGTTACCCCAAGCATCGCACCCATGAAAATGAGCAAATACGTGTAAAAATTTTGTAACCGTTCTGTAGCTTTATTTAAATAATAAATGGAATAGAGAACAACTAGAGAACCGATTCCAGAAATTAATAAAGCGAAGATAAGGCTAAGTCCATCCAAATAAACATCAAAATTAATGCCTAGCGAGGGCACCCACGGCATCGAATGTAGAAGTGTTTCTCCGCTTGATGTGATTGGCAAGTAAGACAAGAAGTACACAAATATAATCGTGGGAACTAGCAGGACAATCCAGCCAGTATGGAGTCTTTTTGTGTATGGATAGATGATCGGTATTACGATGGCCATCAAAAATGGAATTAAAATGGCTATGTGGAGACTGGACATGTCATTCCTCCTTCAAAAAATTAAAAAGTAAGATCCAAGGATCCTCGCCATTATAACTTAAAAAAAATGTCGATGCACCCTTAGAGTATCAGCGTTATAAAGATTTGTATGTGTATTTATATATGAAAAAATGCGTCTTAAAAAGAAAAAAAAGTTTATGAATAGATAAGCTTAGATTTGCCCATTCTATAAATAAAACTGGAGGGCAAAACTATTCGAACGAAAAAGAAGTCAATTATATGCATAGGGCTATTTACGGTTGTTCTTCTTTCTGGGTGGTGGACAAATGATAAAGTTGAAAAGGACCGTGATCAAGAAAGACAAGGTTTTTCTAGCCAAAATGTTGATCTTTATGAATTCGGACCGCGTGAATATATAAAATACATTCCTCGTTCACATCTAAACAATGAAGACGACCAAAATTAGAATTAGAAAAAGCCAACTAGTTTTCGCTAGTTGGCTTTTAGTTGTTTTTATTTAAATGATTATTACTTTAAGGGTGCGACTTTTTTTACGATTAAGAAGAGAGTCTGACCTGATCTGTTAGAGAACGCCGTAGCAGTTCAGCATGAATTATGTCAATGAAGTCTTTGTTAAGGTCAAGTTCAACTGCTTTGTGATAAGTTTCGATTAAGAGTTCGTCTGATAAATTCTCCATCTAACGCCTGCTTACAAATAGCAGGTTCACCTCCCCAGCGGTTTAAGTGATCGCACCTCTCAACATATGATTGTAATTTGTATCCTACCATGAGAGAGCGAATAGAACAACCGTTCGATTTATCCACATTGACACGTTGATAACCTGTGGGTGAATTGTGGGTTTGTGTTTGAAAGGTGTGATTTATTCGTGTTTATAACGTTAACAACTTTATCCACAGTTGTGGAGAATGGCTGATTTTGTCGAAAAATTTTGTGAGGATGATGTTTATGTCGAATTCCATATTGATGAAAAGATATGTTCTATTATAGTTTTGTTTGAAAAATTACGGGATCAGCGGTATAGTTGATGTTTGATCAGTTTATTTGATTTAGATTAGAAAAGGGGTGCTGACGTGTTCAGCCAATTACTTCCAAATCAATATGTGAAGAGCATTTATGATATCGATTTAAACGCATTAAAAAACCGTGGTATTCGCGCCGTTATTACTGATTTAGATAATACGTTGGTAGAATGGCATCGTGTAGAAGCGACACCTGAAGTGCAAGACTGGTTCGCTAAATTAGAAGAAACGGGCTTAAATGTGACGATTGTATCTAATAATACAGAAAAGCGAGTAAAGGCTTTTTGTGATCCAGAGCAAAAAATCTTTATTCATGGTGCGAAAAAGCCAAGTAGAAAGGCTTTTCGTAAGGCTTGCAAGCAAATGGATGTACGAACTGATGAAGCGGTTGTCATTGGAGACCAAATCTTTACAGATGTGCTCGGAGGTAATCGAGCTGGTCTATTTACAATCCTAGTCGTACCTGTTGCAAAAACAGATGGTTGGATGACACAGTTAAACAGGCGCATGGAACGCATCGTATTAAGATGGATGAAGAAAAAAGGTCAGATTCATTGGGAGGATTAAGCATGTCTGAAACAGAGCAAGAATGGCACTGCTCCGGATGCGGTGTTAAGATTCAATCCGAAGAGCCAAAAAAAATCGGTTATGCACCATCTTCAGCGTTAAACAGAGAAATTGTAGTATGTAAACGTTGTTTTCGTCTAACCCATTATAATGAGATTCAACCAGTTGCGATTGAAGATGATGAGTTTGCAGCGATGTTCCATTCGCTTCATACGATGGATGCGTTAATCGTGAAAGTGGTTGATATTGTTGATGTATATGGAAGTTGGATCTCTGGTGTACATCGTTTTGTAGGGAAGAATTCAGTGTTACTTGTTGCAAATAAAGTCGACTTATTGCCTAAGTCAACTAATCGAGGCAAGTTAACCAATTGGTTAAAGAAGATGGCTAGTGATGAAGGATTAAAGCCGCTTGATGCGATGTTGATGAGCACGGTTTCGAATGAGGGAGTAGAGGAAGTCATTAATCGAATTGATGAACTCCGCAAAGGCAAGGATGTGTATGTTGTTGGTTGCACAAATGTAGGGAAATCATCTTTTATTAATCAGATTTTAAAATTGCATGGCCATGATGGCGATCACTTTATTACAACATCCCATTTTCCTGGAACGACATTAAACTTAATTGACATTCCATTGGGTGATGAAAAATCATTGGTTGACACACCTGGCTTAATAAATCGTCATCAAATAGCCCACTTATTAAGCCCGAAAAGTTTAAAAGCCATTACTCCTAAGAAAGAATTAAAGCCCACTGTATTTCAATTAAAAGAAGAGCAGACGTTATTTTTGGGTGGGTTGGCTCGGCTTGATTTTATAAAAGGTGATCCTTCATCATTTGTTGTTTATGTAGCAAATGACTTGCACATCCATCGAACAAAACGTGAAAAAGCCGATGCTTTATATGAGAATCATGCCGGTGTTCTTTTAACGCCACCTTTTAAAGACGAAGGGGAAGTTACATTTGAACTCAAGAAACACACATTTAAAATAGGTGCCGAAGCAACGGATATTGTATATTCTGGTCTTGGCTGGATTCGAGTTCAAAGTAAAGGTGCTACGATTGAAGTATATGCCCCAAAAGAAGTTGGGTGAGTGTTCGCCCGTCAATTCACGCATGATACGGATCAACAGTGAAACAGGAGGGCAATGAAATGAG
>BAXC01000125.1 GCA_001310375.1 Bacillus sp. JCM 19041
TTAATCCATCGATACCTTCAACTGCTTCTGTACTTTTTTCCTGACTTTCTCCGATAACAATGGACACTGGCTCAATTGGTTCCGTTGCCGTTTCTCCCTTTTCTTGTTCCTCTAAAGGGGCTATGTGGACTTCAATTTCAAGATCCTCCCCACCTCCAGCATCCTTGATGATCACATCAGTGATTTTTGTCTGATGCTTTTCAGCTAATGGATGTTCAGCTTGGTCTTTCAATTGGACAGCCACTTGTTCAGATGTATATGCATTAAAGAACTGGTCTATTTCTGTTTTTTGAGATTTTATTTTTTCTTCTAATGAATGTTCACCGCTGTCGATTTGATTTACTAATGAATATAACCACTCTTCCGGGTCTTCATGAAACAAAGAAAGTACTGGCTGCAATAGCATTACGAGCAATAACAAACTAACAGTAAGCTTCACATAATTTTTTAATGCTGTATTTGGAAGCATCATTTCTAGAATGACGGCAAGTAAGATAAGCAAGACAATGGAAGTGACCCATTCGTTTATTAAATTCATGCCTATACTCCTTTCACCTCATCATAAATGCGATATTGCTTGCTGCAACCAAGACAGTAATCGCTAAAAAAAACATAAACCCAATTAACGCCATTGCTGCAAACACGTAGAGAACCGATTTGCCGATAATCGCTAAACATTCTATAATTGCACCGTTCCCTAATGGTTGTAAAACAGCGGCGGATAGTTGAAATATAAGGGCAATTGACAATACTTTCATCGCAGGAAATGCACAGATTGCCAGTAGTACAACTAGGCCACTCATTCCAATCGTATTTTTTAACAAAAGAGACGCACTCATAACCGTATCGGTGGCATCGGTGAATATCCTCCCTACTACGGGAATGAAGTTTCCAGCAATAAATTTTGCTGTTCTAATTGTTAATCCGTCTGCCGCAGCGGCTGTTGTACCTTGAACAGAAACAACGCCTAAAAAGACGGTCATAAACACACCTAGTAGGCCAATTGCTCCCATCCGAAATAAGTTTGCCAATCTTGTTACTTTGTAATTCTCACTAAAGGTGCTTACAATCCCAAGTACTGCCGAGATAAACAACATTGGCAGAACAAACGTATTCACGAGCAAGCCACTTGTATGAACTAAAAAAATAATTACTGGATGAAACAAAGCGGAGCTAGACACCCCCCTAGAGATGCCATCATTGCCAACAATAAAGGCAATAGAGCAATTGTAAAATGAACCATTGTGTCAATCGCTTCTGTCGCATACGTAATAGCTGTATGAAAACCATTCATCGCAATCATGCATAAAACAAGTAAAGTAATAGAATAAGCAGCCTTGCTAACTGTTTGGTGCTCAAAAGCATTCTGAAAGGATTGCAAGATATAAGAAAAAATGGTTAATAAAAGCAACATACCTAATAGCTTTCCGTTGACAATAAACTCGTGCAACAAAAACTTCACAAGTCCAAGGCCCCACTCTTTTAATTGAAACTGCTTGTCTCCTTTCAGAAAATCGGATAGGCTCCCTTTTTGACTTTCAGGCAAAAAACCACCATATTCAGCCGATATCCTTTCCCAATACAATTGAATTTCGTCAACCTTCAATATATTGAACTGCTCATCAACTAAATGATCAAGCGCTTCTTTTGACTCTTCTTCTGACTGTCCATTTAACTGTTCTTCTGCCTGTGATGCCCCACCTGTAAAAACAAGCAAAAATGATACAAGCAGACCGAGCACAATCAACATTTTCAGTTTCATGCTTGTCCTCCCTCTTAAGATGGAAGCAATGCCAAAATCATTTCTATAACTGCTTTAATAATTGGAATCGCAAGTACAAGTATAAAAATCTTTCCTGCTAACTCGATTTTGGATGCGATGGCTCCTTGTCCAGCATCCTTCGCAATCTGCGCGCCAAACTCTGCAATATACGCGATCCCTATTATCTTTAAAATTGTCTGAAGGTAGACCATATGAATATTCGCATTTTCTGCTAGTTCGCTAATAAGTCCAATGATCGCTGCGATTTCATCAATTAAAAACAAAAATATGAGCGAGCCGACAAACATTGTTAACAAAAAGGCAAAAGCAGGTTTTTGTTCTTTTAAAATCAGTGCTAAGAAAGTGGCGATTAAACCAAGCCTACTAATTGAACAATTTCAATTGCAGCTCACCTCCATGCCTTTACGCTTGAAATAAAAACACACTTCTTATTTTTTGAAATAGATCATCTACGATCGTAGCGACCATATATAATACAACTACAAATCCAATCAACGTCACCCAATGAGCCCAATCTTCTTTCCCCATCTGTTTCAATACTGTATGGAGCATGGCAACAACAATGCCTATCCCAGCAATTTGAAATATGGTGTTTACATCATAAGCCACCTTTATCACTCCCCTTTTTCTCACTTCTGTGCCTCTACACCATCAGAATGATAATTAAAAGGCCAGCTAGCACACCAAGTGTTTTGACCATCTTTTCATAACGTACTTGTAATTCTTTTGCTTCTAACTCATCCCTTTCTAGATGAGTCAAAGCGAGTTTAAGTTGCTTTTCTTGTTGGTTACGATCCATTGTACCTAGTGTCGCACCGAACTGAACGAGTACTTCACGTTCGCTGTCCATCAATGCCGTTTGCGGCCACACTTTATCAACTGCCTCTTCCCATGCCACACGCGCCGTTGCTTGTCTTTCATCTAAATGTTTAGCAAACTCTGCAAAGAAATAACTGATTGGTCCTTTTAGCTGACCTGCGATATTCATACAGGCTTTTGCAAGCGGAGTCTGTCCAAAAAGAATCTCCGCTTCGAGAGCTTGAAGTGCTGTCCGTAATTGCCGAATTTGTCTAGGTCGCTCACTTAACTTTCTTGCATAATGCAAGCCATATAAAGTTGTACAGCAAATAACGATTAAAGCGCCGATCCATTTCATGCTAGTACAACCTGTTTAGTAAGCCGAATACGTTGAACGCTCCCTGGATATGGAGTTCTCCCTAGTTCAATAACTCGCTCAAAAGCCAATGTTTGAAACAGGTCTCTAAACACCGGTCTCTTAGCTACTTCCTCATATGTCCGTCCATGTGCCGTTGCCATGACTGCTACACCCGCATGCCTTGCTTCCATAATTGCTGCTGCGTCAGCTTCACGCCCAATTTCATCAACGACTAAAACGTCTGGAGACATTGAACGAATCATCATCATCATTCCTTCTGCTTTCGGACACCCATCAAGCACATCAACCCTTGTACCAAGATTATGTTGAGGGACCCCATTAATACTACCTGCTATTTCAGAGCGCTCATCTACAATCGCCACCTTAAATGAGCGAACATTTTCTGTCCCTGTGCTAATAATCCGAGCTAAATCACGTAATACTGTTGTTTTCCCAGTTTGTGGAGGACCTATAATTAGTGTGTTTAACCACCCTTTTTGCTTATCATATAATTCTGATGCTACTTTCAGAGCTGCCCCAAGCCTTTGTCTGGCAATCCGTATATTAAAAGAACTAACTGGGCGGATTGTCTTTACGACTCCATTTTCCAAAATTGTTTTTCCTGCCAAACCAATGCGATGGCCACCTGAAATAGTGATGTACCCTTTTTGCATTTCTTCTTCAAATGCGTACATTGAATACTGACTTAATTGATTAAGAAAAAAAGCGGCATCTTCTTCCGAAAATACATAAGATGAAGTTGTTGAATAGATAGGTCCCGTTGTGAAGAGGCATTCAATTACCTGTCCAACTCGCATCCTAATTTCTTCTAACTTATCTAACTCAAATTGGCTAAAGGTTTGCACAAATTCTTCAATAGGCTTCGGTAATAGCCGAATAACATCTCTAATCATTTGCGTCCCCCCTATTTTTTAATTCCGATAAGTATTAATAAGACTCCAGCTCCTATAAACAGAAACTTGCTTAATGAAAGTTTGTCGGACATGCCAATCAAGCCAATGAGAATCGATAAAAGAAAAATGGTCGGTCCTATTAGTGCAAGAGCGGCATTTACAGCCACCGCTTTTTCAACGCTGTTTAGTCGAAGCATGAGAAACGCTGCGCTGATCTCAATTAAGCCTGATAAAAGCCGTAAACCCACCATGACTATGAGAGCCCATTTTATTGTTATAAACATACACATCAAGCCCCTGACAATTCTTGAACTTTGTACACTCTATGACAAAAAAGACAAGTTCAGAACTTAAGAGAACGCAAATAAAAAAGGCCGACTCCTAATTAGGAGACGACCTGTCTATCCTTTAACGCTCGATGATCATTCATAGTTGTTAATTTTTTCTGCAATTTTCGGCTTTTAATAAGTTCCCCGTTTCTTTTGACACAAAGTATCTCATTTGGCAGATGAATACTTGCCAATAAGTTTATCGTATATGCACGGATACTGATTTGAATAATGCTATGGTGTGCAACAGTACCTTCTGTGCTAATTAACAGTACCTTTTTTGTTGATAAGTTTACTACTCTAGATAATAATTTTTTTATATATTGATACGGTTCTTTTTTGGCAGGGACAATAAGAATGATCGTATCTGCTTGGTTGATAACCTCATGAGCGTTGCAATCAGTACTATCGATTAGATCGACGCTACCACCCATATCATGTTTCAACATTGCTGCCACAGCTTTTGCTTTTTTAGATTCACCCGCTACAAGCACAGATCGTCTCATACATGTCTCCCCCTAACCATTAATCCATATTATATCGATCGGATTAATATAATTTTATCTTATTATACTCATTTACGCAAGTTCGGTTCGCTAATTGTTTTAAAAAATACGAAATAGCCGTACATGGAGAGAATTATTTGCTATACTTGAGCAAAATTCTTTCTAAAGCGAGTGTCTACTATGAAAAATAACGAGCTGCCTTTAATCGAAAAGAACATTGTTTTAGTCGGATTTATGGGAGTAGGAAAAACAAGTATCGGCAAACGGTTTGCCAAAAAAATGTACAGAGACTTCATAGACATAGACGAGCAAATTGAAGTTTCCGAACAGTTATCAATTCCAGAGATTTTCCAAACTTATGGAGAAGCTTATTTCCGAGAAAAAGAGGAGGAACTTGTACTGACAGCGTGTGAGCAAAAGCTAAAAATCATTTCATTAGGTGGAGGAGCCTTCACACAGCCACGTATTAAACAGAAATGCTTATCCGAATGTATTGTGATTTATTTAGACATCGGTTTTGATTCTTGGAAAGAACGGTTTCATTTGCTTGTTGATAGCAGACCTATTCTTCAAGGGAAAACAATTAATGAATTAGAGAACTTATACAATACAAGAAGAAAAGCTTATGCAAATCATCACTCAAGACTTGAGACTGATTCCTTTTCTATTGAGCAAGCAGCAGACTATTTAAAGCAATCATTGCAGTTAGCATATGAAATGGAGGCATAAAAAAGCGAGGCAAATGCCTCGCTTTTTTGCTTTAACCTCGTGATACATAAGATGCATTTCTAGTATCAATGATTAGCTTATCACCTTGATTTACGAAGAATGGCACTTGCACAGTTAATCCTGTTTCTACCGTTGCTGGCTTTGTACCTCCAGAAGCCGTGTCGCCTTTAATGCCTGGTTCTGTTTCTACAACCTCAAGTGTAACCGTATTAGGAACTTCGACACCAAGGGTTTCACTCTCATACGTAATAATATGGACTTCCATATTTTCTTTAAGGAATTTCAATTCATATTCAATTTGACTAGCTTGCAGTTCAAGTTGTTCATAAGACTCATTGTCCATAAATGTATGCGTGTCTCCACTTGCATACAAATACTGCATTCTCCGGTTCTCGATATGTGCTTTTGCTACTTTCTCACCGGCACGGAACGTTTTCTCTTGAATTGCACCAGTTCTCAAATTGCGCAGTTTTGAACGAACAAACGCCGCCCCTTTACCAGGTTTCACATGTTGGAATTCCATCACTTGCCAAATACCGTTATCTACTTCAATCGTTAAACCTGTCTTAAAATCATTTACAGAAATCATGACTTTTCCTCCATTTACGCTGATTTTGCCATGTTAACTATACCATAGCTTCTGACCTCTGTCTTTAATGTAAACAAAGTCAACGGCTAGTTCCCTACGTAAATTAGTTCTTTCGACGAATGAGTTAGTGACTGATTGCCTTCATTCGTAATAACAACGTCATCTTCAATACGGGTTCCACCAACTCCAGGAACATAAATGCCAGGTTCCACTGTCACAACCATTCCTGGTTTTAAGACAACATCTGAACTTTTAGCCAAGCCCGGTCCTTCATGCACTTCCATACCAAGACCATGACCAGTCGAATGGCCAAAGTAATCTCCATAGCCTTTTGCAGTAATATAGTCTCGCGTTAGTGCATCTGCTTCCTTACCAGTTATTCCTGCTTTAATTCCTTTCATACCACGTTCCTGAGCCACTCTAACCGTTTCATAAATGGTCTTAAGCTCATTCGAAATGTCACCTACAGCTAACGTCCGCGTAATATCAGAACAATAGCCATTATAATAAGCACCATAGTCTAATGTTACAAGTTCACCTGCTTCAATTTTCTTATCTGAAGCAACACCGTGCGGGAGGCAGATCGATAACCCGATGCGACGATAATATCAAATGAAGACGACACAGCCCCTGCTTCCGCATAAAGAATTCTAGTTCATTTGAGATATCAATTTCTGCAATACCTGGTTTGATCACACTTTGAATGTAAGAGAAAGCTTCGTCAGCGATTTGTGCTGCTTTTTTCATAATTGCTATTTCTTCTTCCGTCTTAATTAAACGCAAGGACTCAACAAGTTGCGAGACGGGCACGAGATCTACTTCTGGTAATAAATCTTGGTACATCTCATATTCTGCATATGTAACCTTGTTTTTTTCAAAACCAAGACGTTTTATGTTGAGCGTTTTAGCTTGATTTGCTATTTCTTGGGCTAGTGTTCCATTTTGCTTAATGATTTTACAATGACCTACTTGCTCTGTAGCTTGTTCCGTGTAACGAAAATCGGTTATAAATAACGCTTCATTTTCTGTTAGTAGCAACGCGCCTGCACTTCCAGTGAAACCTGTTGCATACCGTCTGTTTATTCCACTTGCGATAAGCAAGCCATCCACTTCATTTTCCGCTAATTTTTGTTGTAATGAATTAATGACTGACATCTAAACCCCTCATCTCTTCGTTAGATAAGGAAATTGTAGCACAATTTGTTTAACCTTTAAATGGACTTATCCGTACCAGGTACATAGTTTTGTTCAGCATATTCATACGAAATTGAATAACCAATAAAAAGTCCATACAATAAAAACAGGCAAAAAGTTGTTATCAACGTATTAAGTGTATAGCTTGCACCGGTTTTAGTTGGACGACAAATGGATTTACGATATAAAAAACGACTAGCCACAACAAGGCACCAAAGCCAAGCCCTGGCCACATACTGTTCACTTTTTGCATACTCCACTTGTAGATGAAGGCAATACCAATTGATAAGACGGCAATAACTAGAACACCTATCACTTGCCCCCAATGCCCCGTTTTCCATTCGCCTAGCGCCCATGGTAGCAAAACAAATGATGGTCCGACTTGAGTCAAATGGAAATAATATGAAAAATAACCAATCAACGACCATATTAATCCCCCACAGAAGCCAATTAAAATTACTTTTAATGTAAAGCTCATCTGTTTTTCATCTTTAACTTGTTTATCCATTCTTTGTTTGTTAGACATGCAAACCACCTCCACACTTCAGTATGCCCCAAAGTGCAAAAATGTTGCCCAGTCCTTTCACGTAGGATCATTTGGTATAAAGAGGAAAGAGCGAGCACATACTTTTTATAGATACTTATGTCTGAAATGCTTGCTCACACTTGTTTGAGGATTTATACTTTACTTACTATCAATAAGACAACCTTCAAATGCGAAAGGGGATGTGGTTATGAATAAGAGGCTAAAAATTGTTTTGCCTTTGTTGTTAATCTTGGCATTGATCGGCATTTCAGCCAATCTAGCAGGTTCTTATCGGGTATAGGCATGGTCGTCATTTTAGTTGCATTGTTTTATTTTGGTTATCGTTTCTATTTATCAAAACGGTATGGAACAAAAATGTTCTCTAAACCACAGAACACTCCTACAAGAGCTCAATTAAAAAAAGCTCAGCGCACGAGTACCGTAAAGAATACAAAGCCACACCACAGCCCCTTAAAAAAAACAAAACAAACAGAGCTTAATAAAAGCGGATTAAAAAAAAGTTCCAAAGCGACGTAGCGCACCTCATTTGACAGTAATTGAAGGCAAGGCATCAAAACAAAAAAAAGAAAAAAAAAGGCCTGAAAGTTAGGAGATCTATGATGAACGGACAAAAAAGATCAACAATTACAATTGGATCAAAAGTACAAATTGTACTAAAACAAGACCAACGAAATGGCAATTTAACCGAAGGCATTGTTAAAGATATATTAACGAACTCTGCTACTCATCCTCACGGCATTAAGGTAAGACTTGAAAGTGGAGCAGTTGGACGTGTGAAAGAAATTCTTGCTTAAAAAAGCATGCCGTACAAACCGGCATGCTTTTTTAAATCGTCCATGTGGAGAAAAATGCGTTTGTTTTTTCCATACCAAGCGCAATCATCTTTATCTTCTCTTCTTCTGATAATGAAAAATCAGTCGCTTTTATGTGCTCGACCGGAATAAAGACGATGTTTTTAGCATGCTCTTGACTAATATAGCGAACATCATGGGCGCTCATCATCGTTTCAAAAATAGCTTTATATAAATCAAGAGCATTTCTCACTTTATTTGCAGGACGTTCATCTACACGAGGCGACAGTTGAAACCCAATAACTGGCCTCCGCCAACCACCATGTCTACCGTCTTTAAAAAGCCACATCGGAAAATTACTTAGAACACCGCCATCTACCATATACGACGGTTCTCTCCCAATAACTTTGTTCTGAAGCTTAACAGGTTCAAAGAAAAAAGGTATACTACAACTCATACGTATTGCTTTTGCAACACTATAACGGTCAGGATCAATGCCATATTTAGTCAAATCATCTGGAATGACAACCATTTGACTTTTTGTAATATCCGAAGCAATTACCCGCAAAGCACCTTGAGGAAGGTCCCCAAATGTAGTAACTCCTTTATTTGCAAGAACCATCTTCAACCACGATTCAAGCTTATCCCCTTTGTATAACCCTAACCGAAAATAAAGGTTTACCCACTTGGCAACTTTAAATGGAATCAAAAACATCCGATCATCTTTTAAAGCCTCTACATCAAGTTCATCCAACATTTGATTTATTTCCATACTACTATAACCAGCCATCAATAGACCACTGATTATTGCACCAGCACTTGTCCCTGCAATCCGTTCAAATTGAAGACCTTTCTTCTCTGCTGCTTCAATCGCTCCAATAAATGCAAATGCTTTCACACCACCACCGGCAAATACTGCATCCACCTTCATTCACCCCACCCCCACTACACATATATGTTGGAGGCAGGTTGAACTTGCACTATTTCCATGTACTTATTTTTTAAAAAGCAGCTTCGTGATGTAAACAAAAAAGCAGCTTACACAAGCTACTTTTCTTCAACCTCACTTCGTTTTTGCACATCACGTAAATCGGTGATGCGATGTTCGTTTTCCTGGAAATATTGTACGAGATCACCAATCCGGTCAATTGCGTCCCAGCTAATATGATGTTCAATTCCTTCTACATCTTGGTAAATATGAGATTCATCTACACCAATTATTTTCATAAAGTCTTCTAATAACTCATGGCGATAAACAAGACGTTTGCCAATTTTATTGCCTTTTGCAGTAAGTATTAAACCTCTGTAACGTTCATAAACAAGATAATCGCTTTTATCTAGCTTTTGTACCATTTTTGTGACTGATGATGGGTGAACTTCTAACGCCTCAGCAATATCCGATACACGCGCATACCCTTTTTCTTCAATCAACATATAAATTCGTTCTAAATAATCTTCCATGCTCGGTGTTGGCATAGACTCCCTCCAATCAAGACAGACGGAATACACTAGCCGTCCGTTCCTATCTTACTATAAAATGAAGGGCAGAAACAATGACTTCATGTGAAGTATTCAATTTTTGCTTGCGGAAAAAACCTGTCAATATAGTTACTCATTGTATTACGAAGTTCATTCGCTTCAGAGTCTTGATACACATACTTCCCTCTTCCATACTTACCCCACTTATATTTTCTTTCTTCTTCTTCCATTTCTAATTTTGATTTTGGGTAACGCTTTTGAATAATTCGTTTTGCTGTTTTAGTGAAACGATGCTGAATTAATTCAAACGTCAAATCTTTCTTTGCATAAGTAGGCAAAATCGCTTCTAACCGTTCAAATAGCTCTAAATAACCTTCTTGCCAGCCTTCGTGCCAAATAATTGGCGCGACAATGAAGCCCAGTGGATAATCAGCTTTTGCCACTTTTCCAGCCGCTTCGATTCTTTCTAGAAAAGAAGACGTCCCTGGTTCAAAATATTTAATAACATGAGCAGCATTAACACTGAATCGAAACCGCGTATTGCCGTTATGTTTTGCATCAAGCAAATGATCTACATGATGGTATTTCGTGACAAATCGCAAACGCGCATATTTCCGTTCTCCCATAAATTCAATTGTTTTTTTTAATGAGTGGGTTAAATGATCAATTCCTACAATGTCAGACGTACAAGCCGCTTCAAAGCGAGTTGGCTCTGGTGCCCGTTCTTTCAAATATGCATCTGCTGATTCATAAATATCCTCGAGATTAACATATGTGCGAATGTATGGTTTATCGCCAAGCGTAGTTTGCAAGTAACAATAATGACAATGCCCCATACATCCTGTTGCTAAAGGAATCGCATATTCGGCAGATGGTTTTGACGTATCGAATTTAAGGGTCTTTCGTACACCAACTACTAATGTGGACTTTGCATTTCTATATTTCTGGTTATCATTTTTACCTGGAATATTACGTACTTGATTATGAGAAGTTGTCTCTCTAATTTCTACACCTTCAGCTTTAAATTTCTCATACAATTGTTTACCCAAAGGATACTCAAGCGCTCTTGGTTCAATATAAACTAGTTGAGGGTAAAATGGCTTCATTTTCACACTTCCTTTGTTTCCTTTTTTCTAAAGTAGCATGCACGTAATCATTTGCTTTCATTCAAAACGGACAGAGCACCCCATTGACAAACAGGCGTTCTTTTTAGAAAATAGAGATGATCAAACTATGAAAATTAAGGAAGCGGGGGGCATAACAATGAAACATGTTCTTATTAATGATTCCATCGTCCCTGAAGCAGAAGCTCATGTATCTTACATCGATCGCGGCTACCATTTTGGCGATGGCATTTATGAAGTAATTCGTATCTACCAAGGATCTTTTTTTGCTTTAGATCCACATATCAACCGGCTATTCGATAGTGCAAAAAAAATAGACATTGCCCTACCGATTAGTAAACAAGAACTAATGGATCGACTGGATTTACTTAAAGAAAAAGAGATAGTTACAAACGGCTCTATCTACGTACAAATTACACGGGGAGCCGCAGAGAGAAACCATTTATACTCTCGAGAAGAACAGCCCATTTTATTTGGATTTGCCTTGCCAGACAAAAGTAACGAAGCAAATGAAACAAACGGTATTGCCGCTTATGTAACTGAAGATATCCGCTGGCTTCGCTGTGACATTAAAAGCATTAATTTACTTGGTAATGTTATGGCTAAACGAAAAGCAAGTGATCATGATTGTGGAGAAGCCGTTCTCTATCGAGAAAACGCTGTGACGGAAGGCTCTTCTTCAAATTTATTTCTCGTTAATAATCAAACACTCTACACTCACCCAGCAAACAACTTGATATTAAACGGTATTACTCGGCAAGAAATCATCGCTGTCGCTGCTGAATTGGGTATTGATATTGTGGAAGAACCTTTTCCAAAAGAAGTGCTTGCACATGCAGATGAAGCGTTTGTTACAAGCACTTCCATTGAAATTACCCCTATTCACACGTTTAAAGGTGATGTTGAGGCCACCCTCACCGTAGGACCTATAACAAAAAAATTACAGCAAGCTTTAAAAGAACGCATCAAAACTAAAACAAGCGCCTCCGTTTAGGAGAGCGCTTGTTTTGTATATAACGGTTTAGGTATATGTTGAATCCACCGTGATACACCGCCAGATGAAAAAAGAACAAGCTCATGCATCGCCCGCGTACACGCAGTATATAAATGATGTCTCTCTTGTTCCGTCGAATAACGGCTGTCCGATGTATCAAACACGATTACTGCATCAAACTCGATTCCTTTTGCCAAATAAACAGGTAAGACTACTGCCCCCTCTTTATACTCATGATGATCTTTAGCGACAAGCTGAATATCAATCCATTCACTTAATCGAGCATGTGCATCAGCAGCTTCATTAGCTGTTTTTGTAATAACGGCTAGAGTTGAAACACCTGACTCTAATAATGTTTCGATCTTATTTTTCATTGGCTCAATCATGCTTGCTCGATTGCTAGCCTCTATTAAAACTGGTTTTGTTCCTTTTCTTTCAAAAGGCTCAACCACTTTTGGATCAATCAGCAGTTCACGTGCGAACCTCATAATTGGTTCGGTTGATCGATAACTTTTTTTAAATACGATTTTTGTTGTTGTTTCTTCTATTTCGCTAAAGTCCATTAAGGCTTTATTATTTTTCGAATGAGCGTACAGTGCCTGACTACTATCCCCAACAATCGTAAACTTTGCAGCTGGGTAAAGCATTCTTAAGTACATTAATTGAAAGTAGGAATAATCTTGTGCCTCATCAATAAATACATGTTTAATTGAACGAGCCACACGCAACCCTTTTATTCGATCTTGCAAATACAAAAAAGGTGTCGCATCCTCATGAGGAATACGCCCATTGCTTATTTCATTCGTAGAGAATAATGCTGCTGCAGCAAACCCTTCTGTCTCGTCATGACACGAATCAAACAAGAACTGCTCATATAACATTTCCGCATCAACAAACGCATATGACTTCACCCTTTTTTTTAAAGGCATAAAAGCAGCGCGAGTAATTTGCTTAGCGAGGTTTTGAAATTGCTGTTCTTCCTCATCAAATACATCTTCATTGGGATGTTCAGCCATTATTTCGTGGTGAGCCGCAAGGAGCGTTTCTTTATCAAGCAACTCCCGCGTTTCTTCCACCCACTTGCTCGAACGTTCCTTCCCTTCGTGTTTAG
>BAXC01000126.1 GCA_001310375.1 Bacillus sp. JCM 19041
TATCTCTAAAGAACAACTCAGCATTGCGAAATCTCTAGGTGTAATAGATGAAGCTGTTAGTGAGATGAAAAGTGGGGCTGCCAATGCAGATTTTATCATTTTGGCGGCTCCAGTTAGTAAGACGATTGAATTAATTAAAGAACTAGCGTCGTTTACGTTAAAAGCAGGAGTTATCATTACCGATGTTGGATCAACAAAGCAAGATATTGTTGATGCGGCTGAAGTTTTTAATGACTCTGTCACATTTATTGGTGGTCATCCGATGGCCGGCTCGCATAAGTCAGGGGTTGAGTCGCAAAAGCACATTTGTTCGAGAATGCATTTTATGTGCTAACGCCAACTAAGATAGTAGAGCCACGTCAAATGATTGCTTTACAAAACTTGCTTAAAGGCACGAAAGCACGCTTTTTGCAATTGGAGCCACATCAACACGATAAAATGGCAGGTACTGTTAGCCACTTCCCACATATAATTGCAGCAAGTCTTGTTCATCAACTACAAAAAATGGAACAAACAGAGCCAGATGTAGTAAGGCTTGCGGCAGGCGGGTTTCGCGATATAACTAGAATCGCTTCCGCTAGTCCGATCATGTGGCGGGACATTTTATTACATAACAAAGACGAGATGCTGCGTTTATTTGATGAGTGGGAAACGGAAATGACTTGCATTAAACAGTTTGTGTCCGAACAAGATGGCGAAAAAATTTATGAGTACTTCCAACAGGCTAAAGCGTTTAGAGAGGGATTGCCAGAACGAGATAAAGGAGCCATTCCTGCGTTTTACGATTTATTTGTGGATGTCCCCGATCATCCAGGTGTGGTTTCTGATGTAACCCATATCTTAGCCGAAAGATTAATTAGTATAACGAATATTAGAATCTTGGAAACGCGAGAAGATATCATGGGGGTACTCCGGCTAAGTTTTCGTTCTGACCAAGACCGAGTATCTGCACGAGCAGCATTAAATGATCAGATGTACGAGACGTATGTTCTCTAAAGGGGGAGCCATGAGTAATTCAAAAAAATTAGCAAAAGCTCATTCTGGTTTAGTTGGAGAGCTAGCTATTCCAGGCGATAAATCAATTTCGCACCGAGCAGTCATGTTTGGGGCTATGGCAAATGGTATAACCGAAGTAACTGGTTTTTTACCAGGAGCAGACTGTTTAAGCACGATTGCTTGTTTCCGGAAAATGGGTGTTCACATTGATCAAAAAGACGATTCGGTCACAATTGTAGGCAACGGATTAGATGGCCTTAAAGAACCGACAACTGTTCTTGACGTCGGTAACTCTGGAACGACGATAAGGTTAATGTTAGGTGTGTTGGCTGGACGATCTTTCCATTCGTGCATCGCAGGAGACGAGTCTATTGCTTCAAGACCAATGGCGCGAGTAACGAAACCACTTAAGCAAATGAGAACAGCAATTGATGGAAGAGACGGTGGCAACAAAACGCCCCTTTCCATTCGTGGAGGTACATTAAAGGCAATCGATTATGTTATGCCAGTAGCGAGCGCGCAAGTGAAATCAGCGATTCTATTGGCAGGTCTTCAAGCAGAGGGACGGACTTCAGTAACAGAATCGAATGCAACAAGAGACCACACGGAGAGGATGTTAACGGCTTTTGGGGTAAGTGTAGAAAAAGAGAAAAACACTGTATTTATAAATGGGGGCCAATCGTTACAAGCGACCAACGTTCGTGTTCCAGGTGACATTTCATCTGCCGCTTTTTTCTTAGTAGCGGGATGTGTTATTGAAGGCAGTCGTATCGTAATGGAAAATGTAGGATTAAACCCAACGCGAGCAGGAATAATAAATGTGCTAAAACGTAGTGGTGCAAACCTAATCATTCATGAAACGTCAAAAAATGGTGGAGAACCACGTGGGAATATACAAGTTAGTGGAGGGGAATTAACTCCTTTTATCATTGAAGGCGAAGAAGTACCTACACTTATCGACGAGATTCCTGTCTTAGCAGTCTTAGCAACACAAATAAACGGAACGAGTATTATTCGTGATGCAGAAGAGCTAAAAGTGAAAGAAACTAATCGAATTGATACAGTGGTTGGAGAACTGGCTAAGCTAGGGCTGATATCGAAGCGACCGATGATGGCATGATTATTCATGGGGGTAAACCTCTTACCGGAGGGAACGTTAAATCACATGGTGATCATCGTATTGGTATGGCACTTGCGATTGCGGCTTTATGCGCTCAAGATGAAGTCACCCTTCAAGGGTATGACGCAGTTAATGTTTCTTATCCTCGTTTCTTTTCTGATCTGTCTTCGCTAATGGATTAAAAAAAGAGTCATGGCATAGCAAGTTGCTATGGCTTTTTTTCCGTAAAAAAAAACCATCCATAAACGTAAGCGTTTACAAATGGGTTTAGCTATAGAAGCTAATAATGTATGGATAGGAGTGGAGAGAAACCATACGCTAATTAGATAATAATAGAAAACGCTTACAAAGTCAACACGATAGATCAAAATTAAAAAATTATTTTAAACAATTGGGCAAACAGAATGGTTGAATCAAGGAGTTTGCTTACTATAAAATAAAGGAAAGTAGCAATTTAAAGGAGCATGTCTGTGACTATAAAACAGGAAATATACACAATCATTGAAACTGGAAACGTAGAACAAGCACTTGATCTTTTAGCGGAATATGCTAAAAGCAACGATCATGAGCAACTTTTTGAAGCAGCTGAACTTTATCATGAATTAGGTCATGTGGATAAAGCGCAGCCAATAATTGAAATGCTAATGGGGTTATATCCAGAAGAAGGTTCATTATTGGTTATGGCTGCAGAATTAATGATTGATGCTGATCAAGAAGATGATGCGATTGAATATTTGCTTGATGTGAGAGTAGATGATCCAAGTTTTCTCCAAGCACAATTATTACTCGCGGATTTGTATCAGTTGCAGGCACTTGATGAAGTTGCAGAACAGAAGCTTCTTGCTGCTGCAAAACAAGCTCCAGATGAATTAATTATTACGTATGCTTTAGGCGAATTTTATCTAGACCAAGGCGCATATAATAAGGCAATTCCTTATTTAAAACAAGCCTTACATGCTGACCTTGGGGAAGTGAATGTTGGTTTAGCATTAGCAGAAGCTTATAGTGCAAACGGTCAATTTGAAGATGCGCTTTCTTTGTATCATCAACAAAAGAATAGTGAATTGTCACCAAATCATTTATTTAATTTTGGTTTTACAGCCTTTCAACAGAAGGACTACACTGTTGCAATTGAGCAATTAGAGACAGTTAAAACACTTGATGCTGACTTCACTAGTGTTTATGTACCATTAGCGCGTGCATACGAAGCAGAAAATCTGTTAGACGAAGCGTTGGAAACGTTAACGGCGGGCATGAGAATGGATGAATTTAATGATGCTTTGCCTTTACTTGCAGGAAAACTTTTATTAAAAATGCAAGATCCCACTGGCGCTGAACAATATTTAAGTCAGGCAATTGCATTAAACCCGGCAAATATTGAGGCATTACAGACGTTATCTGCTTTTTTAAAGCAAAATGAACGAGCGGCTGAATTGGATGAGTTGATTAACCACGCAAAGGAATTCGGAGAGACAGATGTGCTGTTAACTTGGTATCAAGCATACGCAAAAGCAGATATGGAGCAATATAATGAAGCAAGAATTTTATACGAGGAAGCTCATTTAACCCTTCAAGACGATAGTGAATTTTTAAGTGAATATGGACGATTCATGCTTGAAGAAGGGGAACGTAAGAAAGCTCTTGCTTTAATCAAAAAGGCGTACCAATTAGACCCTTCGAATGGGGATCTTATAGAATTAATTGAGGAATTACAAAATGACTCGTTTTAATGTGCGTGATTTGTTGAAAACAATTGTCCAATTGAAAAAGGATAATTGAGTTTCAAGAGCGAAATGGTTAATACCCTTTAGGCAATTGAAAGAATTGGTCAACCTATTTTTTTGAAAGGAGAGGGGTCTTGTGGGTAATATCATTCCCGTTATGGACAAAAAGCTTTTTTAAGAGGATTCTTAAAGCGGCACCAATTAAAACGGCGTGAATGTGCGTGGTTATTGAATTATTTAATGAATGACGACACGTTGATGGAGCGCGTCCATTTCTTAAATCGCTCTGAAGGTACTCCTAAAGCACTTATTATCTCTGCGCAAGGAATCGACCAAATCCCATTTTCATTTCGGAAAAGCCATCATGTGACAACAGATTGTGAAAAAGCGTTCCATGATATACGGTTAAATCAGTCAGAAGATATATATATCGAATTGCACTTCCAAGAGCGTTCAACCTGTTCTTCTTACTTGTCTGTATTGGAAGATAATCCATATCTTCCAGAAACACAGGAACGAGCTAATGAATTTGAAAAAAAAGCAGAAGCGTTTTTAGAGGAAACAATCCGCAGTTTCCAAACAAATAAACTAAATGCAGAAATTGATGCAGCTCTTGATGCAGGCGACAAAGAAAAATTTATGATTTTGACGGAGCAATTGAACGCTATCGTAAAAAAACGATGAAAAACAGAACCAAGTGGTTCTGTTTTTTTGCTATACTAAAAAGGGATAAAAGGAGGATGAATGATGCGCTTTAAGACAACGGATATTGATACGTATTTACAGTCAGTTCAGTATGTAGATACTGCAATTATTCCACTAATTGAAACCACATGGAAACAAGACGCAAAGACGGTTGCACAAGCTGTTGAGTTTACAGCCGCACTTACAGAAGAGATGGAAAGGCAATTTAGAGGCGAGTGATGCAATTTCCTGCATTTTCTTATGCAGCCTCAGAGTTGATGGAGGATAAGATAAAAACGTCTATTGCTCTGGCAGGACGATATGCAACAATCCTCATTTAAACATATCTTCTTAGTAACTTCTGATGCAAATTGGAAGCAAGTTGAAGATAAATTAGGGAACATGCAAGTATTATTTGTACCAGCCTTGCCGTTAGAGTTTATTGAACAGAAAAACCGGAAAGAAGTAATGAATGGGCAACTGAAGCAGCTTTTGCCGTTATTGACAGCAGTTTGGCAAAAAAATCCCTGAAAGCGCTATTCCAACTTATATTGCTTAATGTATGCGGTTATAGTATGATGGTAACGTCCTAGTATTATTAAAGTTACTATGCCAAGCAAGGCTTGGTCGATTTTGAATTGTAAGGAGGTTTAGGAGTGAGCGAGAGAGAGCACAAAGTATCAAGACGGCAGTTTTTATCGTATACGCTCACAGGAGTTGGAGGGTTTATGGCTGCTGGCATGCTCATGCCAATGGTTCGTTTTGCCCTTGATCCCGCTTTAAAGGCTGGCGCTGAAACGGAAATGCAAACGGTTTGTGAACTTGATGACTTAACTGACACACCGCAGCGATTTACTTGGAGTTTTAATCAAGTGGATTCATGGTATGAATCGACGGTTGAGCATGAGGCGTATATTTATTTGGATGGAGACGATGTTGTCGCTTTATCTTCAGTATGTACGCATCTTGGCTGTACGGTAGGCTACAATGAAGATGACAATGAATTCCAATGTCCATGCCATGGCGGTCGTTTTACAGAAGATGGTACAAATGTCGCGGGTACGCCACCAACTCGTCCACTAGACGTGTTTGAAGTGGTGGTTGAAGATGGAAAAGTACTTCTCGGACAGGTGAACCGAAGAGATTAGGAGGGGCGCGAGAAATGCTTCAAAAAATTTATGATTATGTGGACGAGCGTCTCGATATTACGCCAATGTGGCGCGATATTGCTGATCATGAAGTGCCAGAGCATGTCAATCCTGCTCATCACTTTTCAGCGTTCATCTACTGTTTCGGTGGGTTAACTTTTTTTGTGACAGTCATTCAAATTTTATCTGGTATGTTTTTAACTATGTATTATGTGCCCGATATTGTGAATGCCCATGCATCTGTCTATTTTCTTCAAAATGATGTTGCAATGGGTGTGATTGTACGGGGTATGCACCACTGGGTGCTAGTCTTGTTATTGTTATGATGTTTTTACATACACTACGCGTTTTCTTTACAGGGTCTTATAAGAAACCTCGTGAGTTAAACTGGGTTGTTGGTGTTTTAATTTTCTTTGTTATGCTTGCATTAGGTTTAACTGGCTATTTGCTCCCTTGGGATATGAAAGCGTATTTTGCAACTGTCGTAACACTTGAAATTGCAGAAAGTGTCCCAATCATTGGTGACTTTGCAAAAGCTCTTCTAGCAGGTGGAGACATCGTTGGAGCGGCAACGTTAACACGATTTTTTGCTATTCATGTGTTCTTCTTACCAGCTGCACTTTTAGGTCTGCTTGGTGCACACTTTATTATGATTCGTAGACAGGGGATCTCAGGACCTCTATAAGAAAAACATCATCTGATTAAGAAGGAGGGAAATCGATGCATAAAGGAAAAGGGATGAAGTTTGTTGGTGATTCGCGAGTAAAATCCGAAGGCCGCAAAGCAAATGTTCCGAAAGACTACTCGGAATATCCTGGTAAAACTGAGGCCTTTTGGCCAAACTTCCTTTTACGCGAATGGATGGTAGGTGCTGTTTTCTTAATGGGCTACCTTTGTTTAACAATTGCCCACCCAGCGCCACTTGAAGCGATTGCAGATCCACTTGAAGCATACATACCACTTCCAGATTGGTATTTCTTGTTTTTGTTCCAATTGCTTAAGTATCAGTTCGCATCTGGGGCTTTTAATATCGTGGGAACGGTTGTTATTCCTGGGATTGCGTTTGGAGCTTTATTACTTGCTCCTTGGCTTGATACATCAAAGGAACGCCGTCCACATCGTCGACCGATTGCAACTGGTTTAATGCTCCTTGGTGTTGCATCAGTTATCTTTCTAACGTGGGAGTCTGTTGACCAACATGATTGGGAAGCTGCTGCAGAACAAGGTCAACTTGTCATCGAAGAAGATGTAGATATAGACACGGAAGCAGAAGGATACGAGATTTATTCCACGCAAGATTCATGTATACAATGTCATGGCGATCAAATGGCTGGAGGCGCAGCAGCGCCTAATCTATTAGAGACGGAGAGATCACCTGAAGAGGTTATAGATATCATCGTTAATGGTGGAAACGGAATGCCAGCTGGTGAATTTGACGGAAGTGACGAAGAGCTTGAAATCTTAGCAGAATTCATTGCGAACCACGGCCAAGCACCAGAGTAATATGCTATAATAAAACTGCTTTTTGCGTATGCAAAAAGCAGTTTTTTAATGTAAAAGGAGGCTCTTCTTCATGCTAG
Source organism: Bacillus sp. JCM 19041 (assembly GCA_001310375.1). Taxonomy (GTDB): domain Bacteria; phylum Bacillota; class Bacilli; order Bacillales; family Bacillaceae_D; genus Shouchella. Next base: position 7,253 of record BAXC01000126.1, read on the forward strand.
CTTATATGTATGGAATCTTAACGAATCGCTTGAGCCTTTGGGCATTGCTAATTGTCAATGCACTTGGAACGATTTACGGATTTATTTGGTATGGCGATCAACTGCAACAAACACCTTGGCAATTCGTCATATTTGTTCCTGATAGTCCAACCGCTAGCCTTTTTTTTGTATTTGTTTTAGTTGGTTTTTTAACGAGAAAGCAATTTGGATTAATTGAAGCACTTGCAGCAGTGACGCTTATTAAGTATGGTGTTTGGGCTGTTGTCATGAATACGTTTCAAGTTTTTGAGGGTGCACCTATGCATTGGACGATTTGGATGTTGAATTTGTCTCATGCAGGTATGGCAATTCAAGCGGTGTTATTTGCACCTTTTTATAAGATAAAAAGGTGGCATTTAGGTGTCGCATTAATTTGGACAGTACATAATGATGTGATTGATTATTTCTTTGATATGCATCCGTGGTTAAGTCAACGAATTATGCCTTACATAGATCAGATTGGGTGGTTTACTTTCTTTCTTGGGCTAATTTCTGTTGCGCTTGTTTATATGTTAAATGTTCGTAATAAGGCACCTCGGTTAAATTTGCCAAGCTAGGTCTACTCTTGTCCTCTTGTTCATAGGATGAAAAGAACAGAGGAGGGACAGGTATGCGTCGATGGTTGATGCTTGTTATACTTGGAATCGCTATAGTGCTTTTACCGAAAAGTGGTTATGCAACAGATGCAAACACATGGATCGAATTAAATCAAACAGCGGGTCAAGTATTGCAGCTAACAAAACAGGAGCGATATGATGAAGCGAAGCGGTTGATCGGCGTGTTTGCGGATGAGTTAATTGAGCATGAATTAACTTCACAAGAATGGACAATGTCTTCCTTGCGCACACTAACAACAGCCTTTGAAAATGCTGAACAAGCATTAACTGCAGTGGAAATGTCGTCTGAAGAGCGTTTGCGCCGTGTTACTGCATTCCGGCTTACAGCCGATTCATTTTCCAATAGTAGCTATCCGTTATGGATGAATGTGGAACCATCACTTATGGAGGCTCTTGATGCAGTAGAGGGCGCTATTTCTGTAAAAGATAGCCAAGTGTTGTCACGTGAATTAAATAATTTCTTATCTATTTATGCAACGGTGCGTCCAGCCTTACAAATTCATCTTGGTAATGCGGACATAGCAAAATTTGATTCGTACAATGCGTTTTTATTGGAACAATCATATTCGGAAGAACAAGCTGAGAAACATATAGATACGATGAGAGCTTCTTATCAACAACTATTTCACGACGATGGAGCAGACAATGCTGATCCAATGCTTTTTTGGGTCATGTTGACGGTTGGTGGACCCGTTCTTATTTCCTTATCTTATGTAGGCTTTAAGAAATACCAAGCTGAAAAAAGAAAAGTAAAGGCGAAAGAATAGTGAAGGTTGTGTCAATTGTGTGACTGCCGTCTCGAACGTTTGACTTTCTTTGACGTTATATTTTATTATTAATTTAATAGTAAAGAATGAGGTGATTCTTTTTGAGTTTAAGCGTATATCTCGTGTATTTAGCTCTACTCATTCTTATCCCGTTGCTTGCACAAGGTAAAGTGAAGCGTGCGTATAATAAGTATTCACAAATACGTAACACGGCAGGAATGACAGGAGCAGAAGTTGCTAGGAAGATATTACAAGACAATGGCATATATGATGTTCAAGTTGAAGAAACAAAAGGGACGCTAAGTGACCATTACGATCCAAAAGCAAAGGCTGTCCGTCTTTCTTCTGACAATTATCATAAGCATCCGTTGCTGGTGCTGCGATTGCTGCACATGAGGTTGGTCATGCGATACAAGATGCAGAAGAATATTCGTTCTTGAGATTGCGTAGTGCCCTTGTTCCAGTCGCTTCAATTGGAAGTAACTTAGGTCAATGGCTGATTATAGCTGGTATTTTATTTTCTGTTGGAGGGGCTGCAGGTGGTGGAAATCCTGTACTTCTAATGGGGATTGTTTTCTTTTCAGCTGCTGTTCTATTCCAAGTCGTAACACTGCCTGTTGAATTTAACGCATCAAGCAGAGCGATGGAACAAATGGTTTCGAGTGGGATTATTCAAAATAACGAAGAACGAGAAACAAAAAAAAGTATTAGATGCAGCTGCATTGACATATGTAGCAGCAGCGCTTGTGGCGGTACTTGAACTGGCAAGGTTTATTATGATTTATTTGTCTCAACGTGATTAAATTTCAATTGAAATAAAAAAGCTGCACACCAATTGTTATTTTAAAGAACAATTGGATGTGCAGTTTTTTGTTTGTTTAATTGAATCCTATTTATTTACTTGGAAGCCTAAATCACTTAAGAGAATAAATCAATGAGAGTGAGCATGACTAGTAATCCAAAAATAAAGGAAAAAGTCGAGTTTTTTTCATTTCCATCACCATGAGATTCTGGAATAAGTTCTTTATAAACAATGAATAACATCGCACCAGCGGCGAAGGCAAGCCCAATTGGCAAAATAAAATCTACATAAGAAGCAAGCCAAAAGCCAAGCAATGCGGTTACAATTTCGACAGCTCCTGTTGCAGTCGCAATTAAAAAAGCCTTGAATTTACCGATGTTTGATTGAATCAAATACAAGGCAACAAGCAAGCCTTCTGGCATGTTTTGTATGCCCATCGCTATAGCTATTAACGGTCCCATGCTTTCTTGTTCACTAGCGAAACTTACACCAACTGCAAGGCTTCCGGAAGGTTGTGTAAGGTAATTGCGGCAATAATAAGCGCTGCTTTGCGATCGATCACAATGGCTTTCGTTTTATGTTCGATATGGATATGGGGGACTCGTTTTTCAAGCTGGGTTAACGTAAATGTACCTAAGATTAAACCTAAACCGGTTAAATAAATGTTTGACAGCGCAAGAGCCTCTGGCAACAGCTCTAGCATGGAGGCGGAAACCATTATACCGGCTGTAAAAGCAAGTAGAATGTCTCGCCATTTGTGGTTGATGTTTTTAAAAAATAAAATCGGCAAAGCGCCTAAGCCTGTTGCTAAGGCAGCTAAAGTTGAGCCAATTAATAATTGCTCCACAAACATTCACCACCCTTCTTGTTTGTTTTATTTCTTAATCACGACCAAAGTTTTTTAAAGTGATCATCTATCCTATGCTAAGAATACTGAAGTGATCTCAAGATGTGTGCATTTAATTTCAATTACCATAATAGCATAGGTTGAATAAACGTTGTTAAAGTCTGAAAAAAACTGGACAGTTTCATTTATCTAGCGTAGACTTTACACGGTTACTAATTGAAATGGGAGAACGAAAAATGACTAATAATCCTACAGGAAAAGAAAGGATTGCATTAGCTTTTTTGCTAGGAATGCTCGCAGTGCTTGGACCATTAAACATTGATATGTACTTGCCTAGTTTCCTGCAAATTGCTGATGACTTAAATGCTCGAGCATCATTAGTCCAATTAAGTTTAACGACTTGTTTGATCGGACTCGCTGTCGGACAGATGGTAGTTGGACCGATTAGTGATTCGATGGGGCGAAAGAAACCGCTACTTTTTTCGATTGTGTTGTTTGCTGCGGCATCGATTTTATGTGCTTTATCTCCAAATATTACAACGCTAATAATCGGAAGGTTTTTACAAGGGTTTACAGCGGCTGCTGGAATTGTTGTATCACGTGCTGTTGTTCGTGATACGTTTTCTGGTCATGAGTTGACAAAGTTTTTTGCGCTACTTATGGTTATTAATGCGGTTGCTCCAATGCTTGCACCAATGGCAGGTGGAGCCATCTTGCTTATGCCCGGTGCAAGTTGGAGTACGATTTTTTATTTTTTAGCCTTTTTAGGTTGATCATTGTTTTGGTTTCAAGTTGGAAACTGAAGGAAACATTGCCTCAGGAGAAACGTGTCAAAGGCTCAGTATTACAGACTTTCGTTACATTTAAAGACTTAGTAAAGGATCGTTCATTTGTTGGTTATGCTCTAACATTAGGTTTAGGACACGGTGGCAGTTTTGCTTATGTTGCAGGGACTCCGTTTGTTTATCAAGGAATATATGGAGTGAACGAACAAGTATATGGAGTTTTATTTGGCATTAATGGTTTAGCGATTATTTTAGGTACATTCTTCGTTGGTCGCTATGCGGGAATTATTCATGAAAGAAGCTTCTTGAAAACAGGTGTAATTATTGCTAGCACTGCAACTTTTGTGCTGCTTTTGATGGCGATTGTACAAGGACCTTTATGGACAATTGTTGCGTCAATCTTTGTGTACATGATATCGATGGGCATGATTACTACAACATCATTTTCGTTGGGAATTGCGAACCAAAGCCATAGGGCTGGAAGCGCAAGTGCGTTGTTAGGCATGCTACCTTTGCTTATTGGAGCGGGTGTTGCTCCATTGGTTGGACTTAATGAGAAGACGGCTATGCCTATGGCAACAATTATGTTTCTTACTAGTGTGCTTGCACTTGCAGCATGCATGCTATTAACAAAAAAAGAAGACTCGCTTCTGTCATGAAAAGAAACAAGCCGACCGGCTTGTTTCTTTTTATCCTTTAACTGAACCAGAAGTGGCTCCTTTTTCAAATGTCTTTTGTGCCAGCAAATAGAATAGGACGATTGGGATCACCGTCATCGTAATCGCTGTTGTCATCAAGCCATAATCGGTTCCGTATTGAGAACTAACTTGTGAAAGTAAAACAACGATTGGTCGAACGCTTTCATGTTCAACAAAAATGAGCGAAGAAAAAAGGTCATTGTAAGACCAGAGAAAAACAAAAGTAGCGACGGTACCGAAAGAAGGAAGAGAAATGGGCAAAAAGATGCGAAAGTACATCGATAAGCGGTTGCAACCATCCATTACGGAAGCCTCTTCAAGTTCTTTAGGGATTGTCGCCATATAACCGCTAATAACTAGTATTGCAAACGGTAAATTACCAGCAGTTTGTGGAATGATTAGTCCCCAATACGTATTGACAAGATTAAGATCAATCATCATTCTGTAAACAGGAACAATTGTTGCGAAAGCCGGAATTAAGAGGCTTATAACGAGTGCGATTTGTAACATTGCCCGGAGTCTGAATCTCATTCTCGACATGGCGAATGCAGCAATGCCCCCAAATAAAAGCGTAAAAAAAACAACGGAGCCTGACATGATAAAGCTGTTTATGTAACTTTGCCCGATATTAATCGTATTGAAGGCATTTGTGTAATTTTCAAATGTAGGATTCATTGGTAGTTTAAATGTTGCATTAATAATTTCTTGAGAAGGTTTAAATGAATTTAATACGACCCAAAGCAATGGGAAAATGGTTGAAACAGCCCAGATGGTGAGAATGGTATAAATCGTGATTCGACCAATTTTTGCTTTCATCAAGCCTGACTGAAAGGTTTCCCAAAGAGTTAATCGATCTGATCGTTTGCGGTTTAGTTCGGCCATGGCTATATCACCTTCCAATCTTTAATACGTAACATCGTCCCGCTTTAATAAAATGTTTGTTACTAGCGCGAGAGTGAGGCCAATTAAAACCATGAGTATGGCGAGAGTGGCACCATAGCCCACTGCAGAATCGACAAATGCCTTTTGATACATATATGTTCCTAAGACCTCCGAAGAGCGTGCTGGACCTCCTCTTGTAATGATATAGACAAGTTCAAATATTTTTAAAGCCCCGGTAATCGCCAAAATCAAACAGGTTTTCATATCTGTTACAATAAGAGGTAAAGTGATTTTTATTGTTTTTTGAAAACCATTAATGCCTTCTAATTTAGCTGCTTCATAATAATCGGCTGGGATTTTTGAGATAGCAGTTAAAAGAATAATGAAGTAAAATCCGACATAACTCCAAATTGTTGGAATAGCAACCATATAGAGTGAAGACTGCTCGGTTAACCAGAGCACACGTTCAAAGCCTAGACGAACAAGGATTTCATTTAGGAGACCGTTGTTGTAGTTATAAATTAATGTGAACAATAAGCCAATTGCTGCTCCAGAAATG
>BAXC01000127.1 GCA_001310375.1 Bacillus sp. JCM 19041
CATATATCTTATCGAAGTTACCCTCTATAATTTGAGCACTCATATTATTATTATTTGCTAATGAATGTCCTAAAGCGATGCTCATAGCATCCTTTTCATCTACTCCGAACACTTCATTCGCCTCTTTCATAAAGGTATTAACATCTTCTGCTTGTGCGATATCTCTACCAAGAAACAGTCCAGATGCATTATATGCCCAATCGCCAGGGTCGTTCGATCCCTGAGAAATAATATATGTTTGATTGATTCCTTTTTCTTCATTTTTAAAGAAATTGCCGTTCCATCGTAATCAGACTGTATGTTATCACTTTCAAAAGAGGAATAAACTCGCATTTCTGCTGGTAACTCTTCGCCCATTTCTTCCAAATAAATTCTTTTAACTTCTTCTTCAAACGTTTCCTTCGACATACCATCTTTCATTTTATACTCCAATTGAGTAATTCGAAGCCATACCTCCTCCTTTTCGAGTAACTCTTCATTCATCAGTTTTACTACCTCCTTCCCTCATAAAGGTAATCGATTTCACCCATTCAAGAACAAAGCTTTCTTCTTTTTGATGATCCAACTTACAGCTAGGAACATCCATGTTTACACAAGAAACCATTTGTGAGAATTCCATTGCCTGAGGCACATCATTTTTTGAGACTTTGTATCCTACGACAATAACATCTTCTCCATACTTCGTTTCTTCAACGAACGTACCGTAAAAAGTAGTACCTTCGTCATCTTCAAGTTCTTTCCATTCATCATTAAATCCCCATTTTTTTCTTAAACCATCTAATTTCCACTCTGGGTGATTAGCATTACCCCCATAATTGTATTGAAAATCTAGTGTATATCCTCGATTTTCCTTTTCACTCTCATAAGCAAACCTTAGTTTTTCAAAGTGATTTCCATCATACCCATATCCATTTTCCATTAGAGTTGCGTCTTCTGGGAAATAGATAGTGAATGCATCTATTCCAGATCGCATTAAATAATAACCTTCTTCCACTTCATCTATAGACTCCATAAATTGCCGGGAGAATTCTTTCTGAAATGCGTCAACTTGTGGTAAATCCTCCGGATCCATCTCTGCAGGTCTTTTTGGTTCTTCTTCTGATGAGTTCCCCAATGCTCCACATCCTCCTAAAAAAAACAAGGTCATCACAACTGCAATCGCCTTCAGTTTTTTCATTAGCCTCGACTCCTTCTAATTCCTACCCTCATTTCCTTAATTTTTAACATAAATTTGAAAATAACGAAACCTTCGTTTGACATACGTTTTTCGAACCACAACGTTCCTTTATTGCTATTGAGAAACAATAAATAGCCACCTGTACCTAAACAGGTGGCTCACTGTTTTCTTTAATCTCTCATTTAACCGTTAATACATCACATGGTGCATGGCGCATCGCTGCTTCTGCCACACTCCCAATCATAAAGCGGGTCACCATATTTGTTCCTGTTGATCCAATAACAATTAAGTCTGGCTCGATTGTCTTCGAAAGACCCGTCGAGAACTTTTCGCGGGGACTGCCATGAAGGAATTCCGTTTTCACATTCATCGCACCAATCTCTTCTGCCTGTTTTTTGTTAGCAGCGAGCATCCCCTTAATCTTCTCTCGCTCTCTTCCCTCCATTAACTCTGGTGACGATGTTGCTACACCTTGGTAAGAGGAAACAGGTAGCACATATACAATTGTTAGATTGGCACCATGTTCCTTGGCTAATGTTGCGGCTTCACGTACCGCATTTTCCGACTGAGTTGATCCATCAATTCCAACTACGATATTCTTATATCGGCTAGAAGAATCTTCATATCCCTTCACAATTAAATAATCACAAGGTGAGTGACGCATCGCTGCCTCTGCAACACTCCCGGTAAAAAAGCGGTCCATTCGGTTACGTCCTGTTGCCGACGTAATGAGCAAGTCGGCTTCGTTTTCTTTTGTTAACTCCTTCGCTACTTGAATACGTGGATTACCCGAAGAGAATGCCGTTTCCACGACAACACCCTTTGCTTCCGCATGCTCCTTGTGTGTTTGCAGCAATTCATCCGCTGCGCCTTTCCATTCATCCCAAAGCTGCCTGAATACAACAGCCGTTCATTTGGGAAGTTTCGGATATCCATTACGTGGCCAATAATGAGCGTCGCCCCACTTGCCTCCGCTATTGCTAACGCTTTCGCAAATGCATGGTTTGATTGCTCCGATCCATCTACACCAACAACAATTCGTTTATACATGCCTGTAATCTCCCTTCTTGTTTAAAAGAAATTCGATAGCACCCTACACTTCTACTATACCCGTTTTTCTAATACAAAAAGGGGATTTGGCTGTTATTATGTGAACATTTAAGGAATTTAATCGGAAGAGATATTTATATGAAATCCTACAAAACGATTAGAAGACCTAACTTCTATGAAATAGAGAGTTAGGTCCCCGAAGACTACTATTTATTTAATAACTTGCAGCAGCTATTTCAATACGAAAGTAATTCCTTCTAATTTAAAACGTCGGTCCAATTCGCCATATCCCGAAGTCATGTTGTTTGAGAATTTCTGCTTTCGTCCGTTTGCCAGAGGCAACAGAGGCGATCTCTGCCATCAGACGTTCGCCCATTTCTTCAATCGTTTCTTTTCCTTCAATAATTGTTCCAGCATTTACGTCCATATTGTCATTCATCGTTTCAAACATCGCGGTGTTGGTCGCAATCTTGATGACCGGTGCGATTGGCGATCCGGTTGGTGTGCCACGTCCGCTCGTAAACAAAACGAGTTGGGCTCCCCCAGCTGTCATGCCAGTGAGCTGTTCGATATCATGACCAGGTGTATCCATCCAGACTAGCCCTTTTTCCGTTGGCTTTTCAGCATAATTGACGAGTTCATTTAAACGGGATGTGCCCGCTTTGGCTGCTGCACCTAGCGACTTTTCCTCAAGCGTCGTCAACCCACCTTTTTTATTTCCAGGGCTTGGGTTTCCTGTCCGAATGTCGACTCCCATTCCGAAAGCGCGATTTTCCATCGCTTCAATCACCTCATAAACACGCTTAACGACATGTTCGTTTTTCGCCCGGTCTGCCAGCAAATGTTCTGCGCCAATTAGCTCTGTCGTCTCCGCTAAGATCGAAGTGCCGCCTTTTTCAGCGATCGCGTCGCTGACGTAGCCAACTGCCGGATTGGCGGATAAGCCTGAACAGGCGTCAGAACCACCGCATTCGGTGCCAACAACCAAGTCAGAGAACAAAATCGGCTCCCTTTCAGCCATCGATGCGTCTTGCACCATCTTTGTCGCGATTTTTGCCGCCTCTGCCGTTGCTTGTAATGTCCCACTATAGTCTTGGATCGAGACAAGCTCAACCGGTTTCGTTGTTCGTTTCGCGATTTCATTCGCAACGCTCCTGCCTGATGTGTCTCGCAACCAAGCCCCATTACGACGACACCATAAACGTTTGGATTTAATCCCATCCCCACATACGTGCGGAACGTTTGCTCATAATCAGCGCCAACTTGAGCGCAGCCATGTTGATGAACGACTGAGACCGTCCCATCCACAAGCTTAGTGACATTCATCGCTGCTTGGGTCGCACAGACGATTGTCGGTAAAATTAAGATGTGGTTCCGTATGCCCACCGTCCCATCGGAACGGCGATAACCGGTTAATTTAAGACTCATCGATTACATCTCCTCTTCCGCGTTTTCCCTCGACGTTATGAATATGCACATGTTCGCCCGCATCAATATCAGAAGAGGCAATGCCAATGATTTCGCCGTATTTAAAAATATCGGTTCCTTTTTTTATATTAACAAGGGCAAATTTATGGCCAAAAGCAATGCCGGCGTCTGCTTGAATGACACTTCCCCTCCTTGGTCGAGGGGCACGCGCTTGTTTTTTTCGATAAACGTTAACGCAGTGGCAACATTGTCTTCTGGTCGCATCACCACATGGGTGCGGATGCTCGCCATCGCCATCATCCTTTCACAAACACGGTCTTAATTGATGTAAAAAATTCAATCGCCGCTTTGCCTTGTTCGCGGGAGTGAGAGCTCGAGTTTTTCATGCCGCCAAATGGTGCTTGCAGCTCAACCCCTGCACTTTCGGCATTTACCCGGACCAGCCTGCTTCCATCTCGTTAATAAACGTCATCATCCGCCCAATGTTGGTCGTGAAAACCGACGCGCTTAGGCCGTAATCCGAATCATTAGCAAGCTTAAGCGCCTCATCAAACGAAGATGCCTTCATAAGCGCAAGCACTGGACCAAAAATTTCTTCCTTGCAAGGACATGTCTCGCTCCACTGCCTCAAATACAGTTGGTTCTACAAAATACCCCCCTAAGTCGCCAACTCGTTTCCCACCAATAAGCAAATCCGCACCTTCTGTTATGCCTTTTTCGATCGCTTCTAATACTTTATTTAATTGCGCCTCATTCGCAAGAGGGCCCATCCATGTACCAGCTTTAAGGCCATCGCCAACCGTAAGCGTTGCGATTTCATTCAGCAACTTTTCTTTAAAGCGATCATAAACCGCTTCTTCGACAATGACCCGACTCGTTGCCGTGCACTTTTGCCCAGTCGATTTTAATCCGCCGCTAATTGTCGCCGCTACTGCGAGATCAAGATCAGCATCCTTTGAGACGATCACAGGATTTTTGCCACCCATTTCAAGCTGGTATTTCGCCCCTCTAGCAAGTAACGTTTGGCCCACTTGCTTGCCAACTGCATTTGACCCAGTAAATGTGACCGCATCAATGCCTTCCTGTTCGGTTAGAGCTTTGCCAACGTCTGCGCCAGTCCCAGGAGCAAAGCTGACAACTCCTTTTGGAAACCCAGCCTCCTCAAAGCATTCGATCACTTTCGCTGCGGTGACTGCCGATTCTTGAGCTGGTTTCAGCACAACGGCGTTCCCATAAGCAAGAGCTGGAGCCATTTTCCAAATTGGGATCGCAACCGGAAAGTTCCACGGTGTAATGACGCCAACAACGCCAAGCGGGGTTCTTGTCGTAAACATCAGCGCTTCTGGATCAGTAGACGGAATCACATCGCCAACATCCCTCATGCCTTCGCCCGCATAGTAGCGGAGAATCGCGGCACCTCTTGCCGTTTCTCCTTTTGCCTCTGGCAGTGTTTTCCCCATTTCCCGCGTCATCGTTTCGGCGATCTCGGTCGCTCTTGCCTCAAGCACATCAGCCGCTTTATAAAGCAAGTCTCCCCGCGATGGAGCCGCCAGTTTAGCCCACGCCTTTTGGGCAATCTGTGCCTGTTTTACCATTTCTGCTAACTCGTCCGTAGTCGTTTCATGGACGGTACCAACTACTTCCTCTGGCTGTGCTGGATTGATGCTTTCAAAAGAAGAACCATCTTGTTGCCAAGAGCCATTTATAAAACTGCCAAAGTGATGCTTCGTTGCTATGTCTGCCATCACGTATACATCTCCTTTTTCTTTGTTGTTGTGCTGTTAACGACATTTGACAGCTTACCAATGCCTTCTACTTCAATTTCAATTTCATCTTGTTCCTTAAGGGTGAAATCGTTTGGCGGAACAATGCATGTGCCAGTGAGCAGCACCGTATAATTATCAATCTCGTTATCACGCAACAAATATGAAATCAACTCATCAACAGAGCGTTTTAATTGTTTTAGACTCGCAGCGTCTTCAAACACCACCACTCCATCGCGAATAATCCGACAACGAATCGATAAACTGTACACATCGTCAATTGTATCTGCAAGCGTCAACGCCGGACCAATTGCACAAGAGCGCTTCCACACTTTTGCTTGTGGCAAATACAACGGATTTTCGCCTTCAATATCGCGGCAACTCATATCATTGCCAATCGTATAACCAATAAGTTCGCCTTCTTTGTTTAAAACAAGCCCGAGTTCAGGCTCTGGAATCTGCCAGTTTGAATCCGAGCGGATCGCAACTGCTTGCCCAGTTCCAACCGTTCGGGACGGCGTTGATTTAAAAAACAATTCTGGGCGATCGGCATCATACACTTTGTCGTAAAATGTTTCCGCATCCAACGCGCCGCCGGTTGCTTCATAATTTCTCGCTTCCCGGCTGCGTTGATACGTAACGCCCGCTGCCCATACTTCTGAAAGCTCAAACGGCACTTGCAGCTGTAGCTCATCAAGCGTTTTACCCGCAACAGGCCAGTCGTTTAGCTGTGAGTTAATCCAAACCGATGTCTGCAACCCACTTCTTTTTGCTTCTCCCAATAGTTCAGCCACAGTCGTATGCGGAGCTATTTTAATTTCCTCCCCATTCACTACAGCAATGTACACTTGCTCATTTTCTTTATAACGTACAATTCTCATGACATTCACTCCTTAACTCAGTTATGAAAAAATCGTTGGCAGCCATAGCGATAACGCTGGGATGAAGATGATGACAAGCGTTAGCACAATAAGCAACACCCAAAATGGAATCACTTCTTTAATAAACACTTCAATTTTCACTTTCGTAATCGCTGCGGTTGTAAACATAATTGTGCCGATTGGCGGCGTAATCGTACCGATGCTCAAGCAAAGGATGAAAAAGATTCCGAAATGAACCGGATCAATGCCATACGTTTCAAGCATCGGCATAAAAATCGGTGTCAAAATAATTAACATCACATTCCCTTCGATAAACATTCCAACTACAAACAAGAAGATCAGAATAATTAACAAAAAGAGAAGCGGATGTTCAACACTCTCGGTAATCGTTGATGTTAATGCCTGCGGGATTTGCTCAAGCGTTAGAATCCAACCAAACGCCGTGCCCGCCGCAATAATGATCATTACGGTCGCAATGATTTGCACCGATTCTTTTAGCGCAGCAAGCAAATCTTTAAACGTCATTTCCCTATAGATAAAAAAGCCAATAATAAGCGCATAAATAACGGCGATTGCCCCTGCCTCAGTTGGCCCAAACACACCTAAACGAATGCCGCCGATAATAACGATTGGCAGCATAATCGCAAGCAGAGCGTCTTTAGAGGCATACAGCACTTCCGAAAACTTTGGAACTGGATCTTTTACTTGCTCAAAGCCTCGCTTCTTTGCAGCAAAATGAACATAAACAAGCAGAAAAGCAGCCAGCATAAGCCCGGGAATGATACCAGCAATAAACAAATCGCCAATCGAGACATTACCAACATAGCCGTACAAAATTAAAGCAATCCCTGGCGGCAAAATCGGTGTAATCAATGAACTCGTTGCCGTTAAGGCGGCAGCAAAGCCAGGCGCATAGCCCTTCTTCACCATCTCTGGCACTAAGATTTTGGATTGCATCGCCGCATCGGCGACGTTTGAACCTGACAACCCGCCCATAAGCACGCTCAGTAAAACATTTACTTTTGCCAAGCCGCCTGTTAAATGGCCAGTCACGATCTTGGCAAAGGTGAGCATTCTTTTTGTAATCCCCGTATAGTTCATCAGTACGCCTGCCGTAATAAAAAACACAATACCGAGGAGCGGGAATGACTCGACGCCACTGATCATGCGCTGTGTCAGTGTTTCATTCGTGAAGCTGGAATTGGTAAGAAAATAAATGGCCGAACCGCCAAGCATCGCGTAAGCGACCGGCACATTCATCACGATTAAAACGAGAATGAGTAAAACAACGAGAAGGATCACCGGTTATCCCCCTCTTCCTCTTGATAGATAAACACCCGGTCCCGTTTCACAGCAGCCTTTAGTAAATGGTATAGTGCCAAAGCGCCTCCAAGTGGAACGGCCATATAAATAAGTTTAAAATCAATGCCGAGCACCGGCGTCACTTTCCAGTGGGTGTCAATGACTAAAATGCTTCCCCAGTAAACAAAGACAACAAACGTTACAACAACGAGCATAAGAAAGCGGAGCCGTTGAAAAAAGATAAAGAACGGTTTCGGGAGTTTGCGAACAAAATAGTCAATGCCAACATGTTCATTTCGCTTCATCACCGCACTAATTCCAATAAACGTTAACCAAACAAACAAGGCGAGACTCACTTCTTCGCTCCATGTAATCGGCTGAGACAACACAAATCGGCAAAAAACATTTGCGCCAATGATGGCAATGATTAAGGCTAGGGCTGCCCCCGCCAGCCAATCATCCGCTGCATCCATAACCCTTTTGATGTATCTCATGATCCGTTCTCCTTCGGACGTTCTTCGATGAGGTCCACTACCGTTTCGTATAAATCAGGGGACCAAGTCGGCATCGAATCAAAAAATGGTTCCGCTTTTTCACGAAATAACTCTTGGTCGATTTCATTAATAATCATCTGTTTTTCAAATCGACCTCTAGCGCCTCCTCTGTTTCTTTTTCCGTAATCGGATGGGCATATTCAGCCGCGTCCTCGCTCGTTTCAACGAGAATCTGTTGCAGATCGGCTGGCAAAGACTCCATCATCCCGGTTCCTGTTATCCACACACTCATCACCTTCATATGTCCTGTGAGCGTCACATAGTTGGTCACTTCATTTGTTTTTGTTCCTTGCAAAACGGGGAGCGGGTTTTCCGCCCCATCGATGACACCTTGTTGTAAAGAAGCATAAAGGTCACCAAGCGGCAGCGGCGTCGGCGAGGCCCCTAAAGCTTGAAATGCACGAATATATAAGTTGTTATTTGGTACTCGGATTTTCATACCGCGGAGATCTTCAGGAGTTTGTACCTCTTCTTTCGTCATAAGATGCCGTTCGCCATAAATCGTTTTTTTGCCAAGAAGCGCTAGCCCCATCTCGTTCATTTCGCCTTCAAGCCCTTTGTACCAATCTGTTGTTGGCAAATAAAGCAGATCCTCAAAATCATCTGCTAAATAAGGCGCCGCTAAAATACCAAAATCAGGCACGTAATCCATCAGAAAATCGTAAGCCGTAAACACAATGACATTGTTGCCCCGCATCGCCAGTTCAATCATGTCGCTTTCCCCACCAAGCTGGGAACTCGGATACACATTTAGCTGGAGACGGCCACCACTTCTTTCATCGGCCAACTCCTGCCATTTCCTCGCCTGTTGGTCAAGAGGTTCGCCTGCTTGATTACCGTATGCCACATTAACCGTGTGTACCTCTTCCATCACCGCGGAAGTTGCCTGCGTACAGCCAGCAAGGGAAACACATGCTACTAGTATAAGAAATCGATGTTTCATACCCCTTTCTTCCTCCCTTCTTTTGCTTTGACAGAAACAGAAAGCGCTTTCATTAATGATTAGTTGTATGCTACCATGAAAACAGAAAAGCAATAAATAACGTAATCTGGCGTAAAAGTTGCTTTTTTCAACCTAGACAGAAGGGAGTAGACAACATGGATCCAATCCGAAAACCAATGGATCAATCGCATACGATTCCATTCCACCTTGTCCCTCGCACAACCAAAACGAGTGCCGAGGAACTTCCTCATCACGTACATGATTGGCATGAAATCTTTATTATTCATCAAGGTACTTGTTCCTTTTTCATTGACGATATGTTTTATGATGTTAGAGAAGGCGATACGGTCATCATCCCAGGAAACGTCATCCATTGTTCAATTCTTGAAAAAGGAGATACACTGACAACAACGGCGCTGTTTTTCTGCCCTTCCCTTTTAGCCTCAACGCTTAGTTCAGACCGGGAGCTGCTGTCATCCTTGTTCTTTGCTTCAAAACAAAACAAGCAGTATCGCTACCATATGGCGCATGACAAACAACTAGATGTATGTCGGCTGTTTGAACAACTTGAGCAAGAGGCGGTACATACAGATTGCTATTCAACCGAGATGACGGCTTTGCTTATTCGTAACATCATCATTTTAATGAACCGCAATTGCATGAAACCAAACGATCTAACGATATCAACTCCACATATTCCTACTTGGATTAAAGACAGCCTATCTTATATTGATGCCCATTTGAAAAACGACTTAGATTTAACATTGTTAGCGAGAAGAGCTTCGGTCCATCCGTCTTATTTCAGTAAAAGATTTAAAACCGCCGTCGGCTTAACTTACAGTGAGTTTGTCAAATCCAAACGAATGGTTCGGGCAAAAGAATGGCTAAATAGTACAGATGAAAGTATCCAAACAATTGCCGAAGAGTGTGGTTACAGCAGTATGCCTCATTTTTTCAGAACTTTTCGATCAATCACAGGCATGACTCCTTCCACCTATCGAAAACGTACCTTAAAATAAGCTACTTTTTTGTCATATCTAGCAATTATCAATGCAAGCCCGCTATGCTACACTGTGGAACAATACGACATTTCCTCAAGTGAAAGGAGTCCTCGTTCATGCGTTTGTTACACAAAATAGCGATTATTACCGGTGCTGGATCAGGCATCGGCAAAGCAACAGCTTCTCGCTTTGCCGCAGAAGGAGCGTCTGTAATTATTGCAGACATTGATGCAGAAAAGGGTGAAGAAGCTGCAAGCGAAATTGATAATGCCACATTCATTCATGTTGATACAACAAACGAGTCTTCTGTTCACGCAATGGCCTCCAGAGTTATGGAACAATTCGGTCAAATAGATATATTATTTAATAATGCTGGAGTTAGCGGTGTTGGGCGCGTGCATGAACTAAACGAGCAAGACTGGGATCGGGTCATTACAGTGAACATTAAAGGCGTTTTTCTATCTAGCAAAGTTGTATTGCCTTATATGATCAAGGCAAAGTCTGGGACCATTATTAATATGTCGTCTTGCATCGCAGAAATTGGTCTTGCGGACCGGGCGTCTTATGCCACAACAAAAGGAGCCGTATTAGCGTTGACAAAGTCGATGCAAGTGGATTATGCCAGCGACAACATTCGTGTAAATGCCCTCCTTCCTGGCACCATTATGACGCCTTTTGTCGAAGATTACTTATCAAAGTCACCAAATCCAAACGAGGCAATCGCAAAAATTAAAAACCGCCAGCTGTCTGGAGAATTGGGGACCGCCGAAGACGTCGCTCATGCAGCCCTTTTTCTCGCCTCCGAAGAGTCACGGTTTATGATGGGTTCTCCGCTTTACATTGACGGCGGTGTCGTCTTTGGAAAAAACGCGTAAGGAGAGGAAAAACGATGAAACTATGTACACTACTTAATCAAACGACCGAAACGCTTGGCGTTAAACAAAATGGCCATGTCATTGATATCAGCCATGCCTTAACAGTACGACCTGCTAAGAACATCCCGGCCACGATCACTGAGTTGATCGCTGGCGGTGAACAAGCCGCCAACCAGCTAGCGGCATATGTCCAAACACTCAAAACGGATGGTTCCTATATCCGAAATGAATCAGACTGTCGATTTGGACCCGCTGTGACAAATCCAGAAAAGATCATCTGTGTTGGCCTCAATTACCGGAAACATGCGGACGAAACCAACTCACCTTATCCAGAAGTCCCGATTCTGTTTAATAAGTTCAACAATACGCTAACTGGCCACGATCATGACATTGCCGTACCTAGTGTGACAAATGAACTTGATTATGAAGTCGAGCTAGCCATTGTCATTGGAAAAACAGCCAAAAATGTATCTGAGGAAGAAGCGCTCGAATACGTCCTCGGCTATACGATCGCAAATGACCTTTCTGCACGAGACTTGCAAATGCGGACGCCTCAATGGTTGCTTGGCAAAACATGTGATGATTTCAGTCCTATCGGTCCATACCTTGTCACAGCAGATGAAGTTGGGGATCCTCAGAAACTGTCACTTCAAACAACGGTTAACAACGAAACGAGACAGCACTCAAATACATCCGATATGATTTTTAACTGCAAAGAAATCATTAGCTACATTTCTAAACACTTTACTTTAAAGCCAGGCGACGTCATTCTTACCGGGACACCAGAAGGCGTCGCAATGGGCTTACCAGAACAAGAGCGTACGTATTTAAAGCCAGGTGATACCGTTTCCGTCAGCATCGAAAAACTAGGAACTCTTACCAATGCATTTATCGAAGAATAAGTTGCCTGGAATGATTCCAGGCTTTTTTCTATTTTTCGAGTCTATTATAGGTAGACCCCTTCCACCTTGCTCACTTACGCCCCGTTATCACGTGTTGATCAGATCATTACGTCTGGGGAGCTAAGCGAGGAATATACGACGTACTGCGACAACATAGGCATTGATCTCCATATTGTTTAGCAACGAAAAAAGCAGGTACCCCAATTGGATCACTGCTTTTTTTGCCAACACAGCTAGTAAACTCGCAATACTGTTAAAAGTTTATCAGTTGTTTATGCAAAACAAAGACCATCTATCATAACAGAGGGCCTTATAAAATGAAAGAACCATTCCTTTTTGAATGGTTCTCTAAGGAGTTGAAGAGCAGTTCTTCCCGGCCATTTGCTTCCCCACTTGGTGTTGTGTGCCAGCGGTTCCCAGATTAGCGTATGGCTGCTCTCCAATCGTACGGCAAAAGTTCTTTCAATGGCACAATGACTTCCTCGTTCACCTTCACTTCCGCCTTTGCATTTCTGTCATCCAACTGCATCATAAACTCACGGCATCTTCCGCATGGTGGCATGATTCTTCCATCCCACCCTACTGCAATCACTTTGCTTATGGCACTTTCGCCATTTGTCACCATTGCAGCCGCGGCGGCATGTTCTGCGCAAAACCCCATGGAACAAGCCGTATCAATGCAAACTCCTGTATAAACGTTGTTATCAGCTGTTAAGATAGCTGCCCCAACGCCCCCAACCTCTACTTCTTCAGATAATCTCCTTGGTTTAATAACCGATTTGGCAGATTGGTATAATTCATCGAACGTCATTATGAGTCCCCCTAGCAATTTTATTATTTCAATTATACAATTCGTTAAATTATTCGAATAGATCCAGATATAAATCCATATGGTGGACGATGATTTTAAGATCGAAAATAAGAATTGACTAGATAATTGTCCAGTATCATAGTTGAGGATTACTCGAACCATACAAATCGGCGTAGTTACTCCCGGGATTTCTTTAAAAACTTGCAAGTGGATTTGCCATTATCACATTCAAAACAATACAACTTATTTTCCTTATAGATTCCGTTAAGAAAGCCATCAAGACAATATATAGGTTTGGCGCAAGTCACGCACGTCCCTACTTGTTCCCTCATTTGAAAGTCCCCCTTATTTTCTCCTTTTGAAAAAACCGAACAT
>BAXC01000128.1 GCA_001310375.1 Bacillus sp. JCM 19041
GGATTACTCGATTGCTGTGATTGGCGATGCGCTTGAAGTGAAAGGTTTTGCGGAAGTAAGCAGCTATATGTTTGGCGATGAGATTGCAAGAAAGGAAGGTTACCAACCAGTAGGACTTTCATTTGGCGCAGGTTATGCGGTTGGCTATGAAGTTGTTCAAGCATTTATGAAAAAAACAGGTAAGACAATCTACGAAGCAACATTGTTATCAAGCGAAGAGATCATCGAGGGATCAGGTATTTTTTTGAAAACCTGATCTTGGATGTTTTGTATAGAAGGGGGGAGATTATTAGTGACCTTTTGCGGTAATTGAAGAATTTAACAAATGATATATGTTAATATTAAGAAAAAGATGAAAATAAAGGAGGTATGAAGTTTGTCCACAGAATTAATCTTAACGATAATGTCTATGGCAATATGGAGTGCATTGTCCCTAGAAATAGTAAAAAGGAAGGATAGTGAGGGAATTGGAAGAAAAGGATTTACTTTAATGTATGCTGGTTGTCTATCAACAGTAATACTAACCTTCTCACTTTATCAACATTTCCAGTTTTAACGATAAAGAAAGGGTGATACTAGTTTGAAAGAAGAATCTCTTTCAACGATTTTGCTGTATGGCTTAATTAACGGCACCATGATTGTGATTATATCCCTTATTACGTTCAACATTTTTAATAATCAGGTTAGTGCTTTAGCCATAACCTTTTTGGGGATAATGGCTTTTTTCTTTTTTGTTACAGTAGCTCTCGTCTATAAGAAATTAAATGAAGCTTAAACGTAAGGGTACAAAATTGTTGCTAATTAAAATAGCAAAAAAAGATCGTCTGTCCACTTATCAGTAAAAAAGCTTGTCGACTATCTCGTTACGAGACTTTGTCGACAAGCTGGACCACACTATTTCGATTCTGAAGGGTTGTTTAATAAAATGTTTAGTCCAAATCCTAATAATGCCAGCCCTGTAATTTTATCAATGGTTCCTTGGACTTTGGGTGAGAGCAACCATTTTCTAACGTATGCTAGGAGGTAAACAAGGGTTGTGTACCAACTAATCGTAAATAGGGCGTAGATTGTTCCCATAATAATAAATTGAAGACTTGCATGATAGCCTGGAATGACGAATTGTGGGAGAAAGGTTAGGAAAAACAACGCTACTTTAGGGTTTAAGATGTTTGATATTAGCCCTTGCTTGTAGGCAGATCCGTTCCTTACTTTATTCGTCGCTTCTGTTTGGTTTGTTAAGTCTTTATTTGTGGATTTTTTCTTTTTTATAAACGAAGATAAACCTAGATAAATTAAATAAAGTGCACCAAGATATCGAATAATTTCAAAAGCGAGTGCGACTGCATCAAGATCATGGATAATCCTACGGCAGCTGTTAATGTATGCAATAGCGCACCCGTTGTTAACCCTAAAACCATTTTTAACCCATCTAATTTTCCGTGAGCAATGGTTCTTCGCGTTATTAAAGCAAAGTCTACCCCAGGCACGAGTACGACAAATAATGATAAGATTAGAAACGTTATAATTTCGCTCATCTACAGTTCCTCCGTTAAAAGAATAACTCATACTAACGCACCCTATAGGAAGAGTCAATCTTTTTTCTATACTTCTTTATAATGCTCACTTGTGTATTCACAAAAACTGTAAAGTAGAAAAGAGGGTTACAATGATCAATCTTCATGAACCGCTTTACGAAGAAGTCATCCCACTTGATTGGGAGAGGCAGCTGTTTCAAACAAGCTATGTAAAACGGCTAAAACATCTTGCGCATTTTGGAGCAGGTTCATTTGTCTCACCAGTTACACATTCACGCTATGAACATACGATTGGTGTGTGGAAATTGGTTGTTCGTTTCTTCCCGCAAGATGATCTTCTTCGGGCAGCTGCGATCTTGCATGATATTGGGCATCTACCATTTTCTCACGCTGTTGAACGAACGCTTGGCTATGACCACCATCAGTTAACTAATACGTACATAAATAGTGATGAAGTCGCTGCGATTTTACGGGGGATTGGTTTATCCGCCGGTGAAGTATGTGCGGGATTAAACCGGGAAACAGCGTTGACTGGTACGAGCCAAGTGCTTGGCTTAGACCATTTGGATAGTTTCTTTCGCGATACGTACATGGCTGGAACGCTCCGAGTAAAAGCAACAGAAATACTAGATAAAATAACGTGTACGCAAGCTGGGATAGCAGCGGATGAAGCAACGGCTGCACAGCTTTTAGAAATCATTGAAGCAAACAATAGGCTCATTCATTCACCCTTACTTCGAGCTGTTGACTTTTTATTAGCTCAAGCTGTTGATCTTCATTGGCAGGAAACAAGGGACGGTTTTGCTTTTTTAATGGATGCAGAAGTGACGGCGCAGTTGATAGACTCTCCGAATGAAGAGGTTCGAAGGATTATTCAAATTCTACTTTTTGAACCACATCAAATCGTTGTTGCTACTGGAACGGGAGACCGAATCAGAAAAGGGAAAGTATACAGCAAGCAGCCGCTTGTCAATGGCGTGCCTTATAGTGAAACGGAAAATGGACAAGCGTTTGAACGACGGATACAGGCACTTGTAAAAGAATATGAAGTCGGTTTTGCTTGATCGGACTTTATCAACAACCTAAAGCATCTTTTTCTGAAAAGATGCTTCAGACTGAAGAAAAACGCTCGCATACGTCGTCGCTCGCTTCGGTCATATGCTCATGAACCCACGTTCTATTCGCATCTTCCCTCTTCTTCGCTCCTAGTCTGACAAACGTTTTCTTTTCAGTCTGGCCGGTTATCGACTTTATCACAACCTAAAGCATCTTTTTCTGAAAAGATGCTTTTTTTAACTTGCCTCTCATTAGTTACTATTATACAATGAATACTAGTTAAGTACTACTCATTGTATAGTAGTGAGGGAGAAAGAAGAATGAACAATCAATTTAAAAAAGGTGCGCTTGATTTATGCGTATTAAGTTTGCTTGCTAAAGACGATTATTATGGGTATCAACTAATCCAGTTGGTGACAAATGAATTTAGTATTTCAGAGGGGACCATTTATCCGATTTTAAGGAGGCTCTCGAAAGAAGGTTATTTAGAAACGTATATGCAATTGTCATCAGAGGGGCCTTCTAGAAAATACTACCAGTTAACAGAGGCAGGGAAAGATCATTTAAAGCAATTGCGCGTAGAGTGGGAAAATCTGAAAAGAAGTGTGGATTATTTTGTTTTGAAAGGAGACCGATAAATGGATAGGAAGAAAGACTTCTTAAAAGCATTGGATAAGCATTTATCTGCCTTGCCTAGTGAGGAAAAGCACGAGGTTATGAATGATCACCGTGAATACTTTCGGGAAGGATTAGATCAACAAAAAAACGAACAGGAGTTAATAAATGGATTAGGTTCTCCAAAGAAGCTTGCGAAAGAAATCATTGCGGCATCGTCTGTGGATCAAGCGAGCAACAATAAAACAGTTGGCAGTTTGATGAAAGCAGTGATGACCGTATCAGGTTTAAGTCTATTTAATTTTCTTTTTGTATTAACCCCGTTTATTGCGATCGCTGCTTTGGTTCTATCTTTGTGGTTCGTCATTCTAGTGGGGTTGGCAAGTCCTTTTATTGCATTCGGTGCCTGGATTTATGCGAATGAAACGATCAACTGGCTTGACTGGACAGCAGCGTTTGGCATGTGTATTCTCGCTCTCCTCTTGATCAGGATTATGAAACGAACAACGAAGTGGCTAGCGACCCAGTTATTGCGTTACCTAAAGATGAACGGGTCGATTGTAAGAAATGGCATAAGTGGATAAGGGATGATGAGCGGTGGATGTGGAGTCCGCCGCTTTTGTTGATTGTGTTTATTCTTAATTATCTGATATAATGAACGGGTAACTACGTTAAAGGAGTAACGCGTAATGATCATTCGAGCTATTAAGGAAAGCGATGCTAATACGTTCCTTACACTTTCTCGCAAGTTAGACGAGGAAACGAGCTTTATGCTGTATGAGCCAGGCGAACGAACAATGGGTGTTCAAGATCAAGTGAAAATGATTCGAACAGTGCAAAAAAGCGGAATGATTTTTGTGTGTGAAGAGGGTGATGAGTTACTCGGATACATCCTAGTAGATCGCAAGCGATTAAGCCGTATAAATCATAAAGCATATATTGTGATCGGGATCCTACAAGCGCATAGAGGCAAAGGCATTGGCGCAAAACTATTTGAAATGGCGGAGCGTTGGGCAGTGGAAGAAGACATTCACCGTTTGGAACTCACTGTTATGACTCACAATGAGGTAGCCATTGCACTGTACAAAAAGCAAGGGTTTCAAATTGAGGCACAAGCAAACATTCACTGGTTGTTGACGGGAACTATGTGGACGAATACGCGATGGCAAAGCTACTCTAAAATCAAAAGGGGGGGACTAAAATGGAGATTAAGCAAGCAACGATACTAAATGCTGACGAAATTGCGCCACTTTTTGATGCGTATCGGCAATTTTACACACAGCCAAGTGATTTACCAGGAGCGAATAAATACATACAAACGAGACTCTCGCGGCAAGACTCCGTTATCTTCTATGCATGTGAAGATAAAGCATGTATTGGTTTTGTTCAACTATACCCGACGTTTTCGTCAATTGGTATGAGCAAATCGCTTATTTTGAATGATTTATTTGTTGCCCCAGACAAGCGGAAGAAAGGGGTAGGCGAGAAGTTGCTTCAAGCGGCAAAGGACTATGCGCACGAGATGGGGTGAAAAGCTTGAGCTTGAGTACGGCAATTGATAACGAAGCTGCCCAATCGCTTTATGAACGAAATGGTTACGTGAAGGATGAACAGTTTCTTCATTATGAATTAAAGACTCGTTAGACGGATAAGAGGCGCTTACCCAAGTGGGTAAGCGCCTTTGACCGTAGAAGGAACTTCTAATAAAGGGATTGATTTCGATGAAATGATCAGGAACTAGCGGACGGCATTCAAGTAGATTTCTGTGGAAGAAAAGACGAAGATGAGTCTCTCAGCTACGCTGTGATGCTCATTCATCGACCGCGGAAAGCGCAGTGTTTGCTGGGAGCGAAGCGAAGTGGAAAAATAATCGTATATTCACTGATTAGTATAAGCTCGTCTTCAAGTTAATGACATAGACTTATAAATGAAATATTTATTTCAAAAATATATTGAATGTGGTTTATGTATTTCGTATAATGAGGTCAATAGTAAATATGGTTAAAGGAGTTGTACGTGGTGGACCACGACCTATTGTCGAATCAAACGAAAAAGTCAGCGGAACATTTTCAGCATGCATTAGACGTTATACCTGGAGGGGTGACGGCAAATATTAAATATTTTGCACCTCACCCGTTGGTGATGGAAAAAGGGAAGAATAGCAGGATTTACGATGTTGATGGAAATGAGTATGTCGATTATCTATTAAGCTATGGATCTCTAATCACTGGTCATGGGCACTCCCATGTGTTCCAAGCAATTTATAAACAGATGGAACAAGAAGGAACAACAATCTTTGGGACACCACATAAAAAAGAAACAACGATGGCGGAGAAGTTGATTGAACTCTTTCCGGGAATTGATACGGTTCGTTTTGCCAACTCAGGATTAGAGGCAACATTGCTAGCGATTCGGACAGCGGTTGCTTATACAGGAAAACCGAAGATTGCCAAATTTGAAGGGCATTACCATGGAGGATACGACCAAGTGCTTGTTAGTGTTAATCCAAACTTGGCGGAAGCGGGGGCAGCGGAAAATCCTAGAGCGGTAGGGGAATCCCAAGGATTACCTGATTACTATGTGGAAAACACAGTCATACTTCCGTTTAATGATCTTGAAGCGACGGAACGAATTTTGCGCAAGCATGCAAAGGAGCTGGCTGCGGTTATTTTAGAACCTATTCAGGGTGGTTTTATTCCGGCAACACAGGCATTTATGGATGGATTGCGTGAAGTGACGGAAGATTTAGGGATTGTTTTAATTTATGATGAAGTAAAAACCGGCTTTCGGGTTTCTCTAGGTGGCGCACAAAGTCTTTATGGAATAAAGCCAGACCTTACCGCTCTAGGGAAAGTACTTGGAGGTGGGTTTCCGATTGGTGCTGTTGGGGGTAAACGCGAAATCATGGAAGTTAGCTCTCCTTACAATGGCAGGGATCTTCTGACTATTGGCGATGATCATCAAGACAAGCGGGATGTTTTATTTCATAGCGGTACATACAACGGTCATCCAACGATTCTTGCTGCTGGACTTGCGACAATTGAAGTGTTGGAAGAGACAGACGCAATGGAACGTTTATTTCATCAGACAACGATTCTTCGTAATAAGCTTGAGACCTTATATAAAGAGTGGAACGTACCGATGCAAACGATTGGCGTAGGAAGCATCTTCAATATAATCTTGACGGATGAGCAGATTGCCAATTATCGAGATATGGATAAAGTTAATTCAAGCTTACGAAAGGCAATTGATTATGAAGTATTTAATCACGGCGTGTATGTAAAGCCGATGAACCGGTACTCCATGTCAACTGCGCATACAACGGAGGATATCGAATTAACCGTTGATGCCCATCGCAAAGCACTCGCGAAGGTTTTATAAGTTCAATGAGAGCTCTCGCTTAGCGGGGGCTTTTTGAGTGCTTCTTTTTTCAATTAGTAGTATCAAGTATACTAGGGGTGTAGCTTACATGGAACGGAGAGATCAGCAATGACAAATGTATATAAGAAGATAGCAGAAAACCGGTCTTCCATGAGCAAATCCCATTTGAAAATCGCAGACTACATTTTGGAGAATCAAAACATTGTTCCTTTTTTTACAGTCGGTAAATTAGCAAAAATGGTTGGAGTCGGAGATGCGACCGTATTCCGGTTTGCAACAAAACTAGGCTATTCAGGTATAACGAATTGCAACAGTATATGCAAAGCTCAGTCCAAACTCAATTAACAACAACAGAACGCTTACGTTTGTCGGAAAAAGTATATGATGAGAGTGAAGAAAAAGGTGTACACGAAATCTTTCAAGATGATATTGCCAACATTCAATCGTCGTTAGAAAAATTAGATGTACAAGCATTTCATCAAGCCGTTGAACTGTTACTAGCTTCAAGGAAAGTGTATATCGTCTCTAATCGAAGCGCAAAAGCGTTATCAGTTTTTCTGAACCATTATTTAAGCATCTTTTTAGAGGATGTGACACTTGTTTCATCGATGGAAGAGGCACCGGAGTTATTTAAAAAAGTCCATGAAAACGATGTGGCAATAGGGATTAGCTTTTCCCGCTATACGTCTAATACGATCAACACGATGAAGCTAGCAAAAGAACAAGGGTTAGCGACGATTGCGATTACGGATAATCTCTTATCGCCTTTGATTCCTTATTCGGATGTGTCGCTGACAGCGTCAAGCCAAATGCCGAATTTAATTGATTCCTTTGTCGCACCATTGAGCTTAATCAATGCATTAATTACCTATATCGGTAGAGCAAAACAGGATGACTTCTACGAATACCTTGAATCGCTTGAAGACATTTGGAGTGAATACGGTATTTTTTATACGAAAGAATAGTTAAAGTAGATAAAGAATTGGCGCCAACAGTCGGATTGTTTTATGCAATGGTTGAAGAAAACTACTTGCGGTTAAGGGCAGGTGTAGAGGGGTTATCTAAAGAAGAGATACAAAACGATTGTGTAAAAGAAGATGCCGAGCAGGCATCTTTTTCTTATTGTGTGGACAGAATTGACAAAAAGAAATGAAATCGATAATGTGCGTATGGGGGTAGGGGTATTGTGGAGGGGCGAGATGATGTTTAAAAAATACATCCATGCATTAGAGTGGATTCAAAATTACAAGATCGCTGAATTACGAGGTGATTTAACCGCAGGGTTAATCGTAGCTATTATGCTAATTCCTCAAGGTATGGCGTATGCGATGCTTGCTGGTTTACCACCTGTTATTGGTTTATACGCGTCAACGGTCCCCCTTATCATTTATGCATTGTTTGGAACATCAAGACAGCTTGCTGTTGGTCCTGTTGCAATGGTGTCGCTCCTTGTCTTATCCGGTGTGTCAACAATTGCTGTGCCAGGTACAGGGGAGTATTTTTCTTTAGTGTTACTTCTCATGCTGATGATTGGTTTGATCCAGCTTTTAATGGGCATTTTTCGAATCGGCTTTTTAGTGAATTTTATCTCCCATGGTGTGATTAGCGGATTTACGACGGCTGCTGCGATCATGATTGGTTTAAGTCAATTAAGTCATTTGCTCGGTATCTCACTTGAATCTGAACATGCACTGATGAAGGTAGGTGAAGCCGTAAGCAGAGTTTCGGAAATTCACTTAGAAACGTTTGTTATTGGACTTGGTGGTATACTCACTTTGATCGCGGTGAAGAAATATACCTAAAATTCCAGGGCCTCTAATTGTTGTGGGGTTAAGTATTGCAGCTGTGTATGTTTTTCAATTGCAACAAATTGGCGTCAACATAATCGGTGATGTACCAAAAGGATTGCCGAGTTTCTCCGTACCTACTAGTAGTGCAGAAGCAATTGTTCAGCTGTTGCCAACTGCACTTACAATATCTTTTATTGGATTTATGGAATCGATTGCGATTGCTAAAGCAATTGCAGCAAAAGAAAGGTATAAGGTGGAACCGAACAAGGAACTAGTAGGTCTTGGTCTTGCGAATGTCGGAGGCGCCTTCTTTAGTGGGTTTCCAGTGGCTGGAGGCTTTTCCCGTTCAGCGGTTAATTACCAATCAGGTGCAAAAACACCGTTTGCTACTATTATCACAGCTATTTTCATTTTGTTAACTCTTCTGTTTTTCACTGGCTTGTTTTATTATTTGCCCCAAGCAGTGTTAGCTGCGATTATTATGGTGGCTGTTTACAGCTTAATTGACATCAAAGAAGCAAAACGATTGTTTCGTGTTAAAAAAGCCGATGGATGGACGTGGGTACTTACATTCCTTGCCACCCTTCTATTAGGAATTGAACAAGGAATTTTTATTGGAATTGCCTTTTCCTTTGCTGTGTTTATTTGGAGAAGTGCCTATCCACATGAGCTTGGCATTTAAAAGAAGAAATAAAAAAGTAGAGCAGCAACGGAAATCTTCTTGCTGTGGTGCAGTGTTAAGGGGGGAAGCCTATCTCATTACACAAATGCCTTTGGGGCGTATTTGTCCATCACTTGTCAGGAGTAATGGTGTTCAGGTGGCTTAGTTATGTATAAAAATAACTTGTTGTGTTAGCAATAGAAAGATGCTGTAACTAAATGAGCATACGATTTTCCAAGAGCACGGTGAGGGTGTAGAATGGATAGGGTCTTTGTTTCACACTGAGTTGGGAAAATTGGAAAGAGTTTATCCAGTCTAATCATTGATAAGAGACAGAAGTTGTTTAAGGAAGTGAATGAACAATGAATGATACCGATCAAAAAGACGAGCAAGATCAACGGTCAAAGGAATCAAACTATATTCAACAACACTTGGCAAATGAGCGAACGTATTTAGCGTGGGTACGAACATCGATAGCGATGATGGGAGTAGGCTTTTTAGTAGCAACACTACATTTTAATACGGCAATGACAAACGAAGCGAGCAATACCTTTGCAGTGTTTATTAGTTTATTTTCTTTGTTCATTGGGTTTGTAACAATTGTGATCGCAACAACTAGTTATATTCGGAATCGACGGACAATCAATAACCAAACATTCCGCTCGCCATTTAAAATGATCATTGCTAGTTCCGTTGTTGTTGTATTTATCGTCATCTTATTGCTCGTCTACTATATTTTGTTAATATCATGATGGTTGACTATATACCTATAGGGGTATATAGTGAAGAAAGCAAAAGCAGGAAAGGAAGGAGGTACAATGGGGATGCTGCTCGTTTTATTACTATCAACCGTTGCTGTTGGTTTTTGGGTTTATCAAATGATCATGCCTGTTAAACAAGTAAAGCAGCGGCGGTCTAGCGTAGAAAACTTGGATATAGGGGAAGCGTTACTTGATGTTAGGGGATTTATTGATGCAAACCACAATCAAGTAGATGGAGCCATCAATATTCCTTTGGCTTATTTAAAAAGACATCATCGTGAATTGAAAGATAAAAAGATTCATGTGATAGGCGCTAATCGAAGAGAAATCAATTCAGCTATTCGTTTACTAAAACGAAAAAACGTTCATGTGCTTGGCTATTCACTTGCTAAAAATGAAGGACGCAGATTTGATGGAGTATACAAACCAAATGAAAAACAAAATCAAGCGTGCTGAAGGAAAGCTAGGACAAAAAAGCTCTTATTGTGTGCAAGTGACAGCAGCGAGAAGTGCGCTTGATCGAATCATTGGCTAAGTAGTAAGTTCGAGTGTAGAGCAGTGTATCTGTGAAAAAAAGAAAAACGGGATAGACGGATGTTCTCATTAAAGAAGCCATTCGTTAGCCTACCACTTAGAGGTGCAAAAAAAATTTTTGCCTTCTTTAATACCCCTCAAGGTATTTAGGGTGAAGATCTATATATTTTTTGATTGTTAATATACCCATACGGGTAAAAGTATTGAGGTGAATAGGTTGGAAGATAAAAAATCAACAAATATTATTTTGTTTAGTGGAGATTACGATAAGGCGATGGCAGCATTTATTATCGCTAATGGTGCAGCATCGTTTGATCATGAGGTGACTATCTTTACAACGTTTTGGGGGTTAAATGCGTTTCGGAAAGAAGAACACATCCCTGTGAGGAAAGGTGCGCTAGAAAAGATGTTTGGCAAAATGATGCCAAGAGGCGCCGATAAAATGGGTTTATCAAAAATGAATTTTGCTGGTCTTGGGCAAAAAATGTTAAAGAACGTCATGAAAAAGCATAGTGCAATGTCACTTCCTCATTTAATCGAGATGGCGAAAGAGCAAGATGTAAAACTTGTTGCGTGTACGATGACGATGGATTTGCTTGGACTTCAAAAGGAAGAATTAATTGATGGAGTTGAATATGCAGGCGTTGCTGCATACTTGGGTGAAGCTGAAAACGGGAATGTTAATTTGTTTATTTAGCAGGTTGATGAATTTAAACGACAGGGACTTGAAGTCAAAGGAATACATCGTTGTTTGTCGCTCGGGCGGTAGAAGTGCCAAAGCGATCGCTTACCTTAAAGAACACAGGTTTAACGTAGTAAACCTAACAGACGGTACGTTGAACTGCAAGAACCAGTTGAATAAAAGAAAGAATAAATGGAGGCGTTAAGATGGAAAGGATCCAGTTTGACTACTCAATTGATGCACAGGGATTAGCTTGCCCAATGCCGATTGTACGTACAAAAAAAGGATTAAAAGAACTGGCACCAGGCGCAGTAGTGGAAGTATTAGCGACTGATAAGGCTCAACCGCAGATTTAAAGGCATGGTCTGAAAGTACAGGAAATCAGTATTTAGGGACAATTGAAGAAGGAACGGTCTTAAAACACTATTTGCGTAAAGCTGGTAATGAAGAGGCGAATGAGAAAAAGCATCCTGATAGTATTCATAATGAGGAACTAAAAACAATAGTAGAAAAGGATAACGAAGCGATTGTGATTGATGTCAGGGAGCAAGCAGAGTTTGCGTTTCATCATATTCCAAATGCAAAATCGATTCCTCTTGGAGAGTTGGATGATCATTTGAAAACACTCAAAAAAGAGTCTAGCTACTACCTAGTTTGCCGGACAGGGAGCCGTAGCGACTTGGCGGCTCAAAAAATGGTGAAAGCTGGTTTTAACAACGTAAAAAACGTCTTACCGGGTATGAGCGAGTGGAAAACTTAAACAGAAAAGAGGTGAAAAATATGGCTATAAAAGCGATGAGCTCAAAAGAATTAGCAAGAAAAGTCGTTGATAAACAAGCATTATTTATCCTTGATGTTCGTAATGGGGATGCATTTGAAGACTGGAAAGTAGAAGGGAAATCATTTGATTATGTAAATGTGCCCTACTTTGATTTGATTGAAGGTGTTGAAGATCTTTTGCCTAAGCTACCAACAGATAAAGAGATATTAGTGGTTTGTGCCAAAGAAGGCTCTTCGATTATGGTAGCAAATATGTTAGCAGATGAAGGATTTGATGTGTTTTATCTTGCTGGAGGAATGAAAGCGTGGAGCGAGCATTTAGAACCAGTCAAGATCAATGATTTACATGATGGTGGAGCGCTGTATCAATTCGTCCGTCTTGGCAAAGGCTGTCTTTCTTATATGGCAATCTCAAATCAAGAGGCTGCGATCATAGATGCGACACGAATGGAGGATGTTTACATTCATTTCGCCAAGGAACAGGGAGCGACCATCACACATGTATTTGATACCCATTTGCATGCCGATCACATCTCCGGAGGTCGAGCAATTGCTGAAAAAACGGGAGCAACATACTGGCTGCCTCCAGAAGATGCAGAAGAAGTTACGTTTGTTTATGAGCCGCTCCATGATCAAACGGAAGTGAAAATTGGTCATTCAACGATTAATATAAATGCCTTGCACACACCTGGTCATACGATTGGCTCAACGTCTTTTGTCATTGACGAGCGGTACTTGCTTACAGGAGACATTCTCTTTATCGATTCAATTGGTCGTCCAGACTTAGCGGGTCTTGCTGATGATTGGGTACAAGATTTGCGCGAGTCATTGTATATACGTTACAAAGAATTGTCGGAGGATTTAATCGTATTACCTGCCCATTTCATGATTATGGATGAGGTAAATGATGATGGAAGTGTTGCTAAGAAGCTAGGAACACTATTTGTCGAAAATCATGGCTTAAACATTGAAGATGAACACACATTTCGTTTAATGGTAACGGACAATCTCCCCCCACAACCAAATGCATATCAGGAAATTCGTGAAACGAATATGGGGAGGATCTCTCCAGATGACGAAAAGCAGCGTGAGATGGAAATTGGACCAAATCGTTGCGCAGTAAGATAAATAAGAAGGGATAGGATGTTACAAATGAACGTAAATAAAGTATTAGATACAAAAGGA
Organism: Bacillus sp. JCM 19041; assembly: GCA_001310375.1. GTDB lineage: Bacteria > Bacillota > Bacilli > Bacillales > Bacillaceae_D > Shouchella. The sequence continues at coordinate 12,981 of BAXC01000128.1, forward strand.
ATGGCATGTCCAATGCCAATCGTGAAAACAAAAAAAGGCGATGGCAGAGATGGAGACAAATGATGTATTGGAAATACATGCAACA
>BAXC01000129.1 GCA_001310375.1 Bacillus sp. JCM 19041
AAGTAACAGACTATGATCTTATTTTAACTGGTGATTTGTCTAAAACAGGTAGTGAAATTTATCGGAAATTACTAAGAGAGCATGGACTTTATTTAAGTAAGGGATATGAGGATTGTGGAGTCATGATTTATGGAACAGAGCAAAAAGCTTTTGCAGGAGGTAGCGGAGCTGGGTGTTCTGCTTCAGTCATTTTTGGCCATGTCTTTAACCAATTGATCGCCGGTGAAATAAATCGTGTATTGGTAATTGCGACTGGGGCATTACTTAGTTCGATTACGGTAAAGCAGAAACAGTCCATCCCAGCTATTGCACATGCAATAGCCTTTGAAAGGCGGGATTTCAGCTGATGGAATATGTATGGGCATTTTTAATTGGCGGTTTAATTTGTTTGTTTGGCCAGTTTTTATTAGATGTTGTGAAACTCCCATCCATTTACATGTTAGTTGTAATGGTTTTAAGTGGGATTATTTTGGACGGGTTTGGGTTGTATGAACGTCTTATTGCCTTTGCTGGTGCAGGAGCAACTGTTCCATTAACGGGGCTTGGATACTCGCTTGTCCATGGTGCAATGGAGGGCGGTGCAGATGGGCTATTCTTTATTACTGACGGTGTATTTGAGATTGCTTCAACAACTTGGTATTTTCAATTCTATTCAGCGTTGCGGTAGCGCTTGTTTTTAAACCCAAGGGGGCGGCGTAATGCGCAAAGTGATTTTCATAACAGATGGGGATTTAGCTGCTAAGAAGGTACTTGAGTGCTTGGCCGTCGAGCTTAATTGCCGGGTTATTGGGGCATCATATGGGAATCCAACTACGATTAATGCAGAAGTATTAGCGAGTTTTGTTTTAGCAGCACCAGACGTACCTATTCTCGTTATGTTTGATGATTGTGGAATTAGAGATTATGGACCAGGAGAAAATGCTATGCGCTACTTGGCAAGTCACCCTGAAATTGAGGTAATTGGCGCCGTTGCAGTAGCATCACAAACCCATGCGAAAGAATGGACACATGTGGATGTCTCAATTGATCGATTTGGACACCGGACGGCTTACGGAGTTGATAAAGAGGGCTTACCTGATTTAGAAATTGGGCGCATTAATGGCGATACTGTATCGGTTCTTGATCAGCTAAATCTACCTTGTGTCGTAGGGATCGGTGACATTGGAAAAATGGCTCGGTTTGATGACGTTAAAAGAGGAGCGCCCGTTACACGAAAAGCACTAGAATATATTCTGGAAAGGAGCGGTTACCTTGAAAGATCCTTCGAAAACGATGACATTTAGTAAAAACTTTAGTGAGAACGAAGCGATCCTCATAAGCGCCTTGGTCTAGATAAATCATTTGACGTGGGAGTACGGAAGCTAAAGATTTTCAATAAAGATGTCGGTATTTATTATTTAACCGGTTTAGTAGATAATTTATATATAATCGAGATCTTGCGCGAATTAATGCAAACGGAGAGTCGTCTAAGGCGTGCTGAAGATCCATTTCTTGCTGTTAAAAACCATTTGGCGCATATACAGGTTGAAGAAACGGATTCAATGGATAATGCGATTACACAAGTACTTTCTGGGTTAATATTCGTTATCGTAGATGGAGAAGCGAAAGCACTTATCGCAGATGTGCGATCTTATCCAGGGAGAGGTCCAGAAGAGCCTGATACAGAACGAGTCGTGCGTGGAGCAAGAGATGGATATACAGAAAATATCATTTTTAATACAGGTTTGACGAGACGGAGAATCAGGGATGAACGATTACGTCAAGAAATCATGCAAGTTGGTGTTCGTTCAAAAACGGATGTATGTGTCTGTTATATTGAAGGTATTGCGGACCCAGAATTAGTTAAAATCATCAAAAAGGAACTTGAAGCAATTGATATTGATGGCTTAACGATGGCGGATAAAGTTGTTGAAGAGTATATCGTTAAACAAGGAATGAATCCATTTCCTCTTGTACGCTATACAGAGCGCCCCGATGTTGCCGCGACCCATATTTTTGAAGGCCACATTGTGATTATTATCGACACATCTCCTTCTGTCGTTATCACACCAACAACGTTGTTTCATCATATTCAACACGCTGAAGAATACCGGCAAGCGGCAGCGGTGGGGACATTTTTACGTTGGATGCGTTTTATCGGTATTTTGTTTTCGCTACTAATTGTGCCTTTTTGGCTTTTGCTAGCGATAAACCAAGATTTGTTGCCACCAGCACTTGATTTTGTTGGGGTCAATGAAAATAAAAACATTCCGATTGCCCTTCAGATCATTTTTGCTGAGGCTGGGATAGAGTTATTAAGAATGGCGGCTATCCATACACCTTCGCCACTCGCAACGGCGCTCGGTTTAGTTGCAGCTTTATTAATTGGTGATATGGCAATCGAGGTAGGTTATTTCACAGCCGAAGTAATTCTCTATGTAGCGCTTGGTGCAATTGGAATGTTTGCAACACCAAGTTACGAATTAGGAGTAGCGTTACGGATTATACGCTATATTCTTATTTTAGCGGTTGCCTTTTTTGGTCCAATCGGGTTTGTTCTCTCGTTATTCCTTCTCTTTATGTCACTTGTGAAATTAAAACCTCTTGATAAACCTTACCTTTGGCCATTTTTGCCGTTCGATCCACCAGCACTTTATCAAATTATGGTTCGGACGACAGTACCTAGTGTTAGATGGCGCCCAAGTATAGTTCATCCAGTTGATAAAATAAAGCAACTTCCGAAGAAGGAATAGTGGTCAAAGCGTTATAATTTTGATACACTAATTGAAAAATGCGAACAGCAGCTGATGGCTTCGCCAAAGGCTGCTTTTTTTCATCGGTAGGATTAAGGGAGTGAAGATACGTGTATGAACATGGAACAATGAAGATTAATGCTGCTGGACATTTAGAGATAGGCGGTGTTGACACGGTAGAACTAGCAAGTAAATATGGAACACCATTATTTGTTTATGATACGGCACTCATTAAAGAACGTGCAGAAGCGTTTAAATCTGCATTTGAAGAAGAGCGTGTTGCTTTTCAAGTAGCTTACGCAAGCAAAGCCTTCAGTTGTATGGCCATGTATCAATTAGCTAAGTCACTTGATTTAAGTATTGATGTTGTTTCAGGCGGCGAACTATATACGGCGTTAAAGGCAGGGTGGAACCAGAAAGAATTCACTTCCACGGCAACAACAAAAGCGCAGAAGAATTAATGATGGCGATCGAGGCAAAAATTGGCTGTGTTGTGGCAGATAATTTTTATGAATTGGAATTGCTCCAACAAATAGCCAGTAAACATGGAACAGAAGTACAGATATTGCTGCGACTTACTCCAGGAGTAGAAGCTCATACACACGAATTTATCTCTACTGGACAGGAAGATTCAAAATTCGGTTTTGATTTGGCAAGCGGTCAAGCTACTGAAGCGGTGCGTATTGCATTAGAAAGCAAACATTTAAAGTTATTAGGTGTTCATAGTCATATTGGATCACAAATTTTTGAAACAGAAGGATTTGTGTTAGCAATCGAAAAAGTATTTGATCAGCTTAAACCATGGCAGGAAACACTTGGGTTTGTTCCTGAAGTACTTAATTTCGGTGGAGGTTTTGGCATTCGCTATATTGAAGGCGATACACCTCTTGCTCCGAATGTGTATGTGAAAGAGATTATAAAAGAAACGAAGAAGCACGTTCAAGTGCTAGGATGGGAGATGCCAGAAATCTGGATAGAACCTGGTCGCTCTCTTGTTGGAGATGCGGGAACGACACTTTATAGTATTGGTTCAACAAAAGATATTCCAAATGTACGCCGCTATTTATCTGTAGATGGTGGAATGAGTGATAATCTACGTCCAGCTCTTTATGATGCTAAATATGAAGGGGCACTTGCAAATCGGGCAAATGACCCTGAAGAAGATCAGTTTGCTATTGCAGGAAAATGTTGTGAAAGTGGGGATATGCTTGTATGGGATTTGCCATTGCCGCAGGTAAAGCCTGGTGACATATTAGCAATGTTCTGCACAGGTGCTTATGGATATTCAATGGCAAACAATTATAACCGCATTCCACGACCTGCTGTGGTGTTTGTTGAAGACGGTTTTTCTCAATTAATCGTAAAAAGAGAAACATATCAAGACTTAATAAACCTTGACCAGCCTTATAAAATGCAGGAAGTAGTCCCATTTGAGAATTAAACCCATTTTGTGTACAATAGAACAAGCGCGCAGGCGTGATAATTAGTGAGAGTGAGGGCAAACTTCATGAAAAAAGGAAGCATTGAATTCGAAAACGGCGAAAAATTGGTTATTGAATTTTACGATGACGCGGCTCCAGGCCATGTTGAAAATTTTGAAACACTTGCAAATAAAGGATTTTATAACGGATTAACATTTCACCGTGTTATTCCAGGTTTTGTTGCACAAGGCGGCTGTCCAAGTGGTAACGGCACTGGAGGCCCAGGTTACACAATCAAATGTGAGACAGCAGGAAACCCACATAAGCATGTAGCTGGTACGCTTTCAATGGCACACGCTGGTAAAGATACAGGTGGAAGCCAGTTCTTTATTGTACATGAGCACAACCACACTTGGATGGGGTTCACACAGTATTTGGTCAAGTTGTCGAAGGTCTTGACAGCGTATATCGCATTAAGCAAGGCGATGTGATGCAAGAAGTGAAGGTTTGGGAAGAGTAATTTAAATTAAATTGACTTTAAAAAGTATGCATTAGCTTTATGGCTGTGCATATTTTTTTTCGATAAAGTTGTGGTGGTTAATGTTCCCTCTTTTGAGGCAATGTATGACCGTTAGGCAAAAGATATTGAAATCTATCATTCACTAAGCAACAAGTGGATGAGCTTGAATTTGGGCAAGGAAAAATATAATGAAAAAGACTAATAAATACACACCTCTCTGATGATGTAGTATAAAATTTTTAAAAGCTGAGACGTGTATTCATCCAAACTTAATATCTTACTGTGAACGTGATTTTTCCAGAAACTCTAGCGCTCCCGATTACGACATCGCCGTAATAGCGACCTGGCAAAACATTCGTAAAAGTTCTAGTTTGGACAGGTGGGGCTGACAAGCTCCGAAGCCAGTGCAGTTGCCAGAATCCATATTACATAGTCTGACTGAAGCTGCACCATAGTGACTTAGATCTTGATAGTGCAACAGTGACATTACCCCCTCCTTGTGGGACGATAAAATGGCCGTCCCAGAGACATCTCGGGTGGTGAAACTATATGGCCCGTAAACATTTGTGGCTAAAGTTTCTACATCTGATGGCTCAGAAGTAGAAGCTTCAGTATAAGAGGTGAGACTCACGGAAGCTAGAACAATCAAAACAGATAGAGTTAGTAAGGCGAAAAACTTCTTGAACATAAATATCACCTCCTCCTTTGTTTTAGTTGTACAGTTGTTTTGGTGAATAGTCAATATTTTCAGTTTATTTACCAATGGAAGCAAATTAGTAGATTATTATTATATAGGTAATTAATATCGAACATTGTTAAAATTAATTATACTGAACACGGTATAGTTCTGTTAGAGAAAAGGAGTGCGAATCATGTTAAAAAAAAGTAGCGTTACCAGTAATCAGAACGAGAGTTTTTGCGGCTAACAAGGAGGGAGGTAATCCATGCCCTGTAATCTTTCAAGGTGAGTCATTAGATGAAAGTGAAATGTGCGAAGTAGCAAAACACTATATGGAGGAAACTACTTTTATTTTTAATTCAAAAGTAGACGCGGATGTCAAATTGCGTTTTTTTGTTCCTGAACATGAGATGGAAATGTGCGTACATGCAACTATTGCAAGCATAACGACTTTACTTCAGAAAGAGTTTTATTTCGTTCAATTATTAACGTAGAAACAGCACTTGGTGTAATTCGTGTACATGGTAAAAAAGATATAGATAAAAGCATAAATATTACAGTTGAACAGTTTTTACCTGAATTTAATAAAGAGAATCCAAATGTAGAAGAAGTAGCACAGGCTCTATGTATACCAGTATCAGATATTGATTTAAGTATTGGTCCAATTCAGTCAGTATCTACTTCAAGGCCGAAGTTAATCATTCCAATAAAAGATCCAGATGTCTTAAATAACTTAGCTCCAAATTACCACGAGTTATGGAGTATATGCGATCAATATGGTACGACTGGTTTTTATCCATTTTCAATAGACAAAAATGATGAAGAATTAATAGTCTCTTCAAGGCAATTTCCTAATCGCGCTGGATATAATGAAGATCCAGCTACTGGTGTGGCTGCTAGTGCATTAGGAGCGTACCTCACACAGCATCAAGTATTTAGACAGTTTTCAGATGGATGGAAAACGTATCAAATTAAGCAGGGATATGCAATGAACAAGCCAAGTATGATCGTGTCAGAGATTTTAGTAGAAAACGGTGCTATTACTAGAACTCAAATAAAAGGAAAAGCTTTATAGAAACTGAAGAAGTATTAATGTTAGATCGAAAAGAATTTAGTCTTAAATAATGTTGAAAGGAGAGTTCAATCGAATTGTGAAAAGAATGGATTAGGTTATTATTCCACAGTTGTTGGTTCGTTTGGGAAAAAGCGGACTTAGTTCATATTTTCGGTCATTATCAGCTTGATGAAAAGTATGTACATATAGATAAAGGTATCAACTTTTAATATAGGAGTCACTCTAGCAGCACAAAGCAAGATGAATCAATTGAAATTTGGAGCTTATAAGTCGTAGTTTTTTTCTAACTCAAAACCAGTTGGGTTCAAAAAAACTATGAAAGAGATATTTCCCAGGGAAGCGCATAATCTTGCATATTTATTAATGATTCGACAAATATCCATAAAGCATTTATTTCGCACGTTTGAACATTCGTGAAGGCTCCCTAAGGTAATGGAGCCTTCGTTGGTTGTGAAAACACAGAAATCGTTTAAACTGCACGTAACGAAGTGTTTTTTAGTAAATCTAGAAAAGCGCGTACTTGTGGAAGGTCTGCATGCTTGGGGCTACAATGAAGCCATGTTTTGCGCAGAAGGTCTTGTCCGTTTATTTGCAGTGATTGAAGATGACACTGTTGCGTAGTTAGGTCATTAGTCGCAAGTTCTGGTAAAACACAGGAACCAACTCCGTGCAGCATCAGCTGTTTGCATGTCTCAATCTGATCGACTTTAATCGTCTGTTTTGGAATCGCAAGATCAGTAGTCAAGAACCAATCGTTAACAATGGAATGAAAGGTGAAGTCACTTTGAAATTCAATTAATAATGGTGAGGTTAGTGAATCTTTTTTTTGAGACATAAAATAATTTTTCGGAAAATAATTCCGTTAATGCGTCTGTGTCTTCAACATCACCTCGAAGAATGGCTAAATGAACTTGGTGTCGTTCATCATACATCGTTGAACTCAGACCAGTCCTTAAATCCATTTTTACATCAGGATATAAACGTGTATATTCACGCAATAACGGAGGAAGATAGTATTGCGCAATAACAGATGATACGGCTAGTGATAATGTGCCTCGAACGGTTCCAGTTACCGCGCTCAATCGATCTTGTAATTGTTTTTCGTCATGTAATCGTTTTTTAGAATAAGCAATAATTTCTTCTCCAGCTGGCGTTGGAATTAACGACTTATGTGTTCGGATAAATAGTGGTTCACCCCAGCGTTCTTCAATTTGTTTTAAACGCTGACTTATAGCAGGCTGTGAAATGTATAGATTTCTTGAAGCGCCACGAATTGTTCCAGCGTCGGATAAAGCCACTATTAGCACGTCTTCTTCTAATCGCATGCAATCAATCCTTTGTCTACTGTCTATAGATAATTTGTCTTTTTAGTTTAAGGAATTATTAGCGAATTAGCAAATGTGTATCATTTATGCGAACGGGTATAGTAAGACGTAAAAGGAGTGAAGTCGAATGGATGACATGTCTTTACAGGAAAAAAGAAGGGTTCTTAATCAGATCGGAGAAAAACCTAATTGGCAGGAAGGGGAATTAGAAGCTTTTAAAGGAATAGAAACGTCTATCTACGCGGCAGTCTTTTTTTATATAGGAAAGGAAGAGCGCTTGGAGTTGCGGATCAGGAGAATAGCATTTGAAACCGAACCTACTGGGATTGGCACGGCTGATATTTATGAGTGGTTGCATGAAGTTGGGAAGACGTTTGTTGGAGAAATGAAAGGCAGACGAATCCTGTTAATTGAATCAACTGATGTTGAAGAAGGCCAGTTGCAAACACATTGGACTGAATTAACAGAAATACCACAAGATACAGAGGAGGAGACAGAGTAAATCTGCCTCCTTATACTTATTCTAAAAAGTTAAAAACAAATGAATATTGGCGAGTCTTTTTGAAATATGGTAATCTAAACAAGAAGAGAAGTTTAAATTATTTTGGAGGTGTACATACGCTTTATATTGAAAGCGCTTTATCTGGAATGCATGTTTTATAAAATCAGCAACGGAGGGATTTAATGGCGATCGAACAAAGCTACTATCCTGGTCTTGATGGTGTTATTGCAGCAGAAACAGATTTATCTTTCCTTGATACAGAACAAGGAGAAATCGTCATTCATGGGTATGATTTAATTGAATTGTCGAAAACAAACGGATATTTGGATATTGTCCACTTGCTATTAAGAGGGCAATTACCAAGTGAAGGTGAACGTAGAGGTCTTGCTCAAGAGTTAAGCGATTCTTATGATATTCCGGAAGTTATCCTTGAAGTGTTTAAGCTCTTACCAGCATCTACCCATCCAATGGATGCGTTAAGAACGGGCATTTCCGTGTTAGGCGGATTTGACCACGATCTAGGTGATCGCGGTCCTAAAGCGAATCGAGAACGTGCCTATCAGCTACTTGCAAAATTGCCAACAATTGTAGCAAATAGCTATCGAATTCTAGAAGGAAAAGAAGTGCTACGGCCAAAAGAATCATTATCATACAGTGCTAATTTTCTTTATATGATCACTGGAAAAGAACCTACGCCCCTTGAAGAACGCGTTTTTGACCAATCACTTGTTCTTTATTCAGAACATGAGATGCCAAATTCAACTTTTACAGCGCGTGTAATTGCTTCCACTCTATCCGATATGTATGGAGCGTTAACTGGGGCCGTGGCATCGCTGAAAGGTCATCTTCATGGTGGAGCAAATGAAGCAGTTATGTATATGTTACTTGACGCGAATACTCCTGAAGAGTTTGAAACCCTTTTAGCGAATAAGTTAAAGCAGAAAGAAAAAATTATGGGATTTGGCCATCGCGTTTACATGAAAAAGATGGACCCGCGCGCGCAGATTATGAAAGAAGCCCTTGCCGAATTATCTGAAGCAGCAGGCGATGATCGATTGCTACGGATGTGTGAAGCAGGAGAAGCTTTGATTCAAAGAGAAAAAGGACTGTTTCCAAACCTTGATTACTATGCTGCGCCGGTATACTGGATGTTGGGAATTCCAATTGGTCTTTATACACCGATCTTCTTCTCTTCACGAACAGTTGGACTAAGTGCCCACGTAATTGAACAACATGAGAACAATAAACTTTTCAGGCCACGTGTGAAGTATACCGGCCCAAGACGCACATTGAAATCGTAATAAGTAGATGGAGGTTTTACACATGCAAATGAAAACAGACACAAGAGAAACAGATAGATTGCTAGAAGAAATTGCAGATTATGTTTTGGATAAGGAGATTACAAGCGAAGAAGCCATGACTACGGCTGCCCATGTGTTAATCGATACACTTGGATGTGGAATTCTCGCGTTACGTTATCCAGAATGTGCAAAAATGCTTGGACCAGTCGTTCCAGGAACAACTGTACCAAATGGTGTGAAGGTGCCCGGTACATCCCATGTACTTGACCCAATTCGTGGTGCCTATAACATCGGAACAATGATTCGTTGGTTAGATTACAATGATACTTGGCTTGCGGCAGAATGGGGTCATCCATCCGATAACTTAGGAGGCATTTTGGCAACAGCTGACTATATAAGTAGAACCAACATTGCAGAAGGGAAAGATCCTCTTACTGTAAAGGATGTACTAGTAGCAATGGTTAAGGCGCATGAGATTCAAGGTGTATTGGCTTTGGAGAATAGTTTTAACCGTGTAGGACTTGACCATGTTTTGCTTGTAAAAGTAGCAACAACAGCCGTAACAGCAGGAATGCTTGGCGGAACGAGAGAAGAGATCGTAAACGCCGTTTCTCATGCATGGATTGATAATTCTTCATTGCGTACGTACCGTCATGCGCCAAATACAGGCTCAAGGAAATCATGGGCTGCAGGTGATGCAACCAGTAGAGGTGTATTCTTAGCAATGACAGCATTAAAAGGCGAAATGGGTTATAAAACAGCTTTGTCTGCTCCAGGTTGGGGTTTCCAAGATGTATTGTTTAATAAGCAGGAAGTAAAACTTGCTCGTGAGTTAGATGCTTATGTAATGGAAAACATCTTGTTTAAAGTTTCCTTCCCAGCTGAATTCCACGCTCAAACAGCAGCTGAATGTGCAGTAGCACTTCATGAGAGTGTAATTAATCGCATTGATGAGATTGATCGGATTGAGCTTACTACTCATGAATCAGCAATTCGTATCATCGATAAAAAAGGACCTCTGTATAACCCGGCTGATCGTGATCATTGCTTGCAATACATTACGGCAATCGGATTATTAAAGGGTGATATCGTAGCCGACGATTATGAAGATGAAGCGGCAAATGATCCGCAAGTTGATCATTTACGAGATTTGATGGTGGTTACTGAAAGTGAGCAGTACACAAAAGATTATTTAGATCCGAACAAGCGCTCAATCGCCAATGCAGTTCAAGTCTTTTTTAAAGATGGCACGTCAACTGACAAAATTGATGTTGAATACCCACTTGGTCACCGCTTCCGTAGAGAAGAGGCTGTGCCAGCTATTCAACAGAAATTCGCAGACAATGTGGCTACTCATTATTCTAAAAAACAAGGACAAGAAATTCTTGCTGCCACAAGTGATTATAAAAAACTTGAACAGCAACCTGTGCCAACGTTCACTGATTTATTTTCACTTTAAATAAGGGAGGGAAACCATATGCCTTGGATTGTTGATAAACCAATTTCGCAGGAAGAACTTGCTGAATCATTTCGCAAACAAATGACAGAAAAAGGAATCCTTCAAATTCCTGGTGCGCATGATGCGATGGCTGGGTTAATGGCACAACAAGCGGTTTTACGAGCTTGTATTTATCGGGTGCTGCTTATACAGCAAGCCTTGGGCTTCCAGACCTTGGTATTGTTAATTCACAGGAAGTAGCAGGTCGCGCAAAAGAAATTATTCGAGCAACGAATTTGCCACTGCTTGTTGATATTGACACAGGTTTTGGTGGTGTTATGAATGTTGCTCGGACTGCTGTAGAGATGGTGGAAGCTAGAGTAGCGGCCGTGCAAATAGAAGATCAGGATTTGCCTAAAAAATGTGGCCATTTAAACGGAAAGAAACTCGTTTCTTCTGAAGAAATGGTGCAAAAAATTGCAGCATTAAAAAAAGCCGCACCAACTTTAGTCGTTATTGCACGTACTGATGCGCGAGGTGTTGAAGGACTTGATGAAGCAATTGCAAGAGCAAATGCTTATGTTGAAGCAGGGGCAGACGCTATTTTTCCAGAAGCTTTACAAGGAGAGACTGAGTTTAAAGCATTATCAGAAGCTGTAAATGCGCCATTGCTCGCTAATATGACTGAATTCGGCAAAACACCGTATTATCAAGCACTGGAGTTTGAACAAATGGGTTATGACATGGTCATTTATCCAGTAACTTCTTTGCGAGTTGCTGCAAAAGCGTATGAACGAGTTTGCGGACATTATGGATAACGGTACGCAAAAAGCAAGTCTGGAAAATATGCAAAAAAGAAGCGAGTTGTATCAAACAATCTCGTATGATGAATTTGAAGCGCTTGATCAATCTGTAGCAAAGACCGTATTAACAAAGCATCAATAAGTGTTTAAAAAATGGCCTGTGCATTCATTCGTGCGCAGGCTCTTCTGTAAAGGAGGGGACACAATGAAAATCGGTTTTATTGGCCTAGGAAATATGGGAAAACCAATGTCATTAAATCTAGTTGATTCAGGCTACGAAGTGATTGGGTTTGACATCAATGAAAGTGCCATGGAGGTTTTAAGTAAAGCAGGGGGGCAAAAAGCAAACAGTCTAGATGATGTGATTGCTTCTTCTGATTTAATTCTAACAAGCCTGCCGTCATCTGCAGCGTGCGAAAACGTGTATTTAGGGGATGACGGTTTATTAGCAAAAGTGCCCCAAGGTATTGTACTGGTAGACACGAGTACAGTCGCACCGGAGCTTGAAAAACGAATTGGTGTTCAGGCAGATAAAAAGGGGATTTCCTTTTTAGCAGCACCAGTAAGTGGAGGAGTTGTGGGAGCTGAAAATAGATCCTTAACCTTTATGGTTGGCGGTCCTAAAGAGTTGCTCGAATCTGTTCACCCTCACTTAATGAAGTTAGGAAGCAATATTTTTCACATCAGTGAACAATATGATAGTGGAACAAATGCAAAATTGATTAACAATTTGTTAATTGGTTTTTATACCGCAGGGGTAGCAGAGGCACTTACGTTAGCTGAAAAAAGTGGTTTAAATCTTGATTTCTTATTTAATGTCTTGAACGTTAGCTATGGACAAAGCCGTATTTACGAAAGAAATTACAAAACGTTTATGGCGAATAATGATTATGAGCCCGGTTTTGCTTTGAAACTCTTAAATAAAGATTTACGTTTTGCGATGGATCTAGCATCTGATCATGGCGTTGATTTGCCAATTAGCAAAGCACTTGTTGCTTTTGTATGCAGTATGCGGAACAAGCTGGTCTAGGCGATAAGGATATGTCTGTTCTGTATAAGCGAATTGGTGAGCAGACAATAACGTTTAAAAC
>BAXC01000130.1 GCA_001310375.1 Bacillus sp. JCM 19041
ACGATGACATGATGCTTCAAGTTGATCCTACAGTAGCTTATGCTCAAGGAGAGCATATTTATATGACGACTTATGATGATTAGATGTTGATTCTCCATATAATACGTACTTGTATACAGGGCTACCTCCTGGGCCGATATCAACTGTGCGTGAACAATCGATTGTAGCTGCTGCGGATCCTAATGAGACAGAATACCTTTATTTTTATGCCCGTTATAATGGTGAGATTATTTATAATGAAGACTATGACAAGCATTTAGAAGCTAGAAATACGTATCGGCATGAATGGGAAGAAGCAACAAGCCAGGATGAAGAAAATGAAGAATAATAGCGAGGACAAAGAGGTTAAGCCTCCCTCGCTTTTTAGATAATAAAGGATGGACATGATGATTAAGCAAGAAATTAATGATTATGTAGAATCTTTGCTGCCAAAGCGATCAGCTATTCTCTCGGAAATGGAAGAGTTTGCTGTACGTGAGCATGTTCCGATTATGGAACTGGTTGCGATTGAAGCAATGCTTTTACAATTGAAAATGAAACAACCGTCTGCGATTCTTGAGATCGGGACGGCTATTGGGTATTCCGCTGTTCGAATGGCGGAAGCGCTTCCGTCTGCACATATTACTACAATTGAGCGTGATGAAATAAGGTATAGGCAGGCGATTGCTTATGTGGAGCGGGCAGGGCTTAGTGATCGAATTACACTTGTGCATGGTGATGCCAATGAGTCAATGGATCTTGTTGTACATTTAAAACCTTTTGATGTATTATTTATTGATGCCGCTAAAGGTCAATACAAATCATTTTTTGAACAATATACCCCAATGCTCTCTGAAGGTGGACTTGTACTTAGCGATAACATTTTATTTCGTGGTTTAGTAGCAGCAGAGGAAGAAACGATTGAACCGAAGCGGTTGCGAAAACTTGTTGAAAAGATAAAAGGCTATAATACATGGTTATGCCAACATCCATCATTTGAAACAAGAATTTTACCAATAGGGGATGGCCTTGCTTGTAGCATAAAACGAGAACAGGTAAGCAGTACGGGAGTTGAAAAAGAATGAATGCAAGCAGACCCGTTATCATTGGAGTAGCCGGAGGTACAGGTTCTGGTAAAACAACGGTTGCAAAAGAGATATTTAACCAATTTAGCGAATCATCAATTGTTCTAATTGAACAGGATGCTTATTATAAAAACCAAGACCATCTTGATTATAATGAACGTTTAAAAACAAATTATGACCATCCTCTTGCGTTTGACAATGAGCTTCTTTATGCTCATTTAATGCAACTTGCTGACCGTTCTCCGATTTTTAAGCCTTCGTATGATTATGCAAATCATACGAGAGCAGAGGAAGTCGTGAAAATCGAGCCAAAAGATGTCATTATTTTAGAAGGAATTTTAATCCTTGAAGACGAACGTTTACGAAGCATGATGGATATAAAAGTGTTTGTTGATACTGATGCTGATATCCGGATTATCAGACGATTGCTCCGTGACACACAAGATCGTGGACGATCAATTGATTCTGTGATTGAGCAATATACAGCTGTTGTCAGGCCAATGCATCTACAATTTGTTGAACCAACAAAACGATACGCGGATGTCATTATACCTGAAGGCGGTCAAAACAAGGTGGCAATCGATTTGATGGCGACGAAAATACGTACAATTATTGAGCAAAAAACAAAGGATTTTTCAAATTGATTGCTATCTTTATTTGGAAGTAAAAGAATTTATTTAGCCAACAATGAGGAGTGAAAGTAATGTCAGAAGAAAAAAAGCACTATATGACTGAAGAAGGTAAGAAAAAATTAGAAGATGAGTTGCAACATCTTATAACAACCCGACGTAAAGAAGTAGTTGAACGTATAAAAGTCGCACGTAGTTTCGGTGACCTTTCAGAGAATTCGGAGTATGATTCTGCTAAAGAAGATCAAGCTTTTGTAGAGGGGCGAATTGCTCAATTAGAAAAAATGATTCGTAATGCCGTAATGATTGAAAAAGAAAAAGCTGCTGGCAATGTTGTATCATTGGGAAAAACAGTTCGCTTAATCGAATTGCCAGACGGTGAAGAAGAAGAATATACAATCGTTGGTTCTGCTGAATCGGATCCTCTTGAAGGTAAAATTTCAAATGACTCGCCAATGGCACAAAGTTTAATTGGAAAAACGGTTAATGACAAAGTAACTGTAAATACACCTGCAGGTGAAATGGAAGTAGAAATTCTAGAAATTCGTTAAAAGGCGAACCTCTTGCATGAATTATGCAGGAGGTTTCTGTTTGTTACCGATATATTTATACATTATGACATAATTCTATGCTTGAAGTTCAGCTAATACGAGCTATAATGAAGACAGAGTATCATGCCCGAACGGAGGGAATACAAAAATGGGACAGCGTTATCAAGAGCGTAAAAGCAAACGAGCGAATCGAATTCTAAATGTGGCGATTACGATCGTTGCCGTACTAATCATTTTTTTAGGAGGTAGCCTGGCGTTAAGCTATTTTAATGATTCATCTAATGATACAGTCGTCGATGAAGAGCAGACTGGGTTGGTGAGTCAGGTGATGGAGAAACGATTGAAGAAGGTAATGAAGAGGAAGATTCAGGTGAATCATCTGATGGGGATGGCAGTGAATCAAATGAAGATGCTACCAATGAAGATGAAGAAGGAACAGAAGACGAAGACGAAGGAACAGAAGATGAAGATAGTGCAAATGAAGAAGAAGATGGGAGCTCTGATGAAGAAATTGTTGTACCAACAGAGCAAACAAACCCGAACCCAAATGATTTTTCTAGCGCTGGACAAAACTGGAGTGAAATGTCAGAAGCTGTTCATTTAGGTGCAGGTTTAGATGAAGCTACTACAACAATAATTCGTTTAGAAAATGGTGGATCCACAACGAGTGCTCGAGGGATCTTATTAGATCGTAATTCAGGCATGTATTCTGATGTTCGAATTCAATGGGAAGATAACGTTGGCTGGAAAGTTGAATCGGTAGATGAATCAGCTACACAACCTAGTTACTAAGAAAGCAATGCCTATGCGCATTGCTTTTTTATTGGATCTTTTTTAATATCTTCAAAAATGCGCTTCTGCTTACTCTTTTTTTGTTATAACTTGCGAATGGGTTCTCAAGGCGAAAAAAACGTTCAAACACCATTTGTTGAGTAAATTGATGTGGAGAAAGTGTAGGAGCATTTAACTCCTCTTCTGTAAGAGGGGTTGCAATATAACCGGATTCTCTCATCGAATAAGGGGCAATGACTGTTTTATTGAAGCTGTGTTGAACATAATCAAGATAAAGTCTTCCTTTACGGTTACGTTTCATTCGTTCCGTAGTGTAAGACTCTTTTTTTTCCTTACTTAAAAATTGAGCTACAAAGGAAAGAAATTGTTCGGTCTCCTCATACGATATGACATCCTCTTGCAAAGGGACGTGAATCTGTAACCCTTTGCCTCCGGTTGTTTTACAAAAAAAAGGCAAGTCAAATCGCTCAAAAATCAACTTAATATCTAGTGCTGCTTCACGAGCTAACCAAAAAGTAGTATGATCAGGCGGATCAAGATCTAGGACAAGTTCACTAGGCTTTGAATACTGAACAGGTTGAAATGGAACATGGAGTTCAAGAGCTAACTGATTTCCTAGCCAAAGCAACGTATCTGGATTATTACAGAGAATGTATTCAATGTCTTCTAGCCAAGCCGTTTGCACAAAATCTGGCGCATAATCTGGTACATGTTTTTGATAAAATCGTTCTTTCTGCATCGTGCCGTGTGGAAAACGAATAACAGTTAGGGCTCGATTATGGAGAAATGGTAGCATAAAGGAACTGGCTGCCTGTAAATAATTCAAGTACTCTTGTTTGTTCGTATGAGGCCATAGAGGCTTGTCCAGACTAGTTGTGTGTAAAGCTTCCGGTAAAGGAAACAATGATCGATAAAGTGACAATAAAGTAATTGTTTCGGCTTTTGTGTCGTGCTTAAATCGAGCAAACTGAACTTCTCTTAACTGACCGCCAGCGAAATCAATACATGCTAATTCAACAACGATCGTAGGTGCCAAGGAGAACCCTGCCTTCTCTTTTTTCCCATATGAAAAAAGAATTCTTTTAACGTTTTATGCTCATCAGGAGTGAAACCGTGCTTAAAAACAGCTACTTTTATAAGCTGCTTGTTATCAAGTACGCTGCCATGAAAATACCCATTTGCTTCTTCGTAAAAAGTTACAATAACAGGAACATAGCGATAATGCTTAATTTTTAACCAGTCTTTTGTTCGGGCACCGCCTTGATATAATCCATTTGCATTTTTTGCAATGAGCCCCTCACCGTTATAATGTTGTACAATATCATAAATGGTCGTAATGGTGTCACTGGAAATACATTGTAATGTGTTTTGCCAACATGATGGTGATAAAAGAGGGATATTGCTTGTGCGCATAACTGACTAATTCATGTCGTCTGTTTGTATAAGTTTTCTTTTGATGTGGTAAATCAAATGCAATCCACTGACAAGGACGGATGGTTGCTTCTTTTATTATTTTTGCTTTATTCTTCATTCGTGAACGTGTCTGCACACTATTAAAATGACTTGCATATGCATTCTGCAAACAAACGAGTTCTCCATCAATCAAGAGTGGCAAAGAGGATGTAAGTTTTTCTTTAACTTGTTCCAACGCGAAAACAACTTCTGGAAAAGAAATATTTAATAATCGATCATTTCGACTTCGAAGTTCAATCTTATCAGTGGTCAGCAAAACCATACACCGAAAGCGTCGTATTTCGCTTCGGCAAGTCCAAAAGATGTACTCGGCAACGAAGTGGATTCTGTTGCTTTCATTGGTTTCAAAAAATCACCTCGCGTTTAGGTTGCCCAAGTGTTTCCTGTGATATGAACGAAATAGGTTGCACATAGTAAGTATGAGGTGAGATCAATGCATACTGTTTGGAAAGGAAGCATTCAATTCGGGTTAGTCCATATACCCGTTAAATTGCATACTGCAACGGAAAATAAAGATATTAAACTAAGACAACTGCATAAGAAATGTCATACACCGATTTCATATGAGAAAAAGTGTCCACACTGTGATGAAGTTCTTAAGCAAGAAGACATTGTTAAAGCATATGAGTATGCAAAAAATAAGTTCGTTGTATTAGATGCTGAAGAACTTGAACAATTAAAAAAAGAGAATGAAGACAAAGCGGTGCAAATTTTAGATTTTGTACAACTTAATGAGGTCGATCCGATTTACTTCGATCGTTCTTATTTTCTTGCACCAAGTGAAGGTGGGGCAAAAGCATACTCACTTTTGCAACAAGCGCTTGTAGATTCAAAAAAAATAGGAATCGCTAAAATTATCATTCGTTCAAAGGAACATCTAGCTATCGTAAGAACGTACGAAAACGCACTTATGATGGAAACAATTCACTTTCCAGATGAAGTGAGAGCTGTACAAGATGTACCTAATTTGCCTGATGCTGTTTCTGTAGATGAGAAAGAATTAAAAACAGCACTACTATTAATCGATCAATTAACAACCGCTTTTAAGCCTGAGAAATACAATGATGATTACCGTGCCCAGTTAATGTCATTAATTGAACAAAAACAACAAGGTGAAGAAGTAGTTGCTGCTAAGCCAATAAATAAAGCGGAGGAGTCCAATGTGACCGATTTAATGTCAGCTTTAGAAGCATCACTTGAGCGGACAAAACCAAAGCGTAAAAAAGCCGCTGCAAATAAAAGAAAATCCACAACAAAAACAACAGCAAAGAAAAATGCATAACACGAACAGATGCTGAAAACAGCATCTGTTTTTTAGATTCCTCTTCCTTTTTCAATGAAATCTTTGCTTGAGATGTGTATACTAAATACGAATGCATGTTGCAGGAAAGGAAGATAGAGATGAAAATTGGAATTATTGGTGCGATGGAGGAAGAAGTTGAATACTTACGTAAAAAAATAGTCAATCCGGTTGTAACAACAATTGCTGGCTGTGAATTTACAGAAGGCGTGATTGGTGTTACAAAAATTGTTTTAACACGCTGCGGGATTGGAAAAGCAAATGCTGCTTTAGCAACTGCGTTATTAAATGACCGCTTTACGCCTAACTACGTAATTAATACTGGCGTAGCTGGTGGTTTAAATGCAGCGATGTCTGTTGGTGATCTTGTTATTTCAACTGAAGTGCGTTACCACGATGTAGACGCAACTGTTTTTGGATATGAATATGGTCAGGTTCCTGGAATGGTACCCGCATTTTTACCTGAAACAAAATTAATAGCTGTTGCGAAAAAAGCAGCAGAAAAAGTCGGATTTCATACAGAAGAAGGCTTAATCGTTACCGGAGACTCTTTCATGAGTGAAGAAGAACGTGTGAATGAAGTGAAAGCTCTGTTCCCAACTGCTTTTTGTGCAGAAATGGAAGCGGGAGCGATAGCCCAAGTATGCCATCAGTTCAATACACCTTTCGTTATCATTCGAGCCTTATCTGATGTAGCGGGTCAAGATGCAAAAATGTCGTATGATACATTTTTAGAGAAATCAGCCGTAAACTCCGCAAAGCAAGTCATGTTTATGGTTGAAGAGCTTTCGGTATAAAGTTCCATTGTTGGTAAAAGTCTTTAACGCCACTCTTGCCGTTTTTTGTTATGATAAGGGCAGAAAAAAGTGAGAGGGAGATAGGGATGGAAAAAGAGACAAAAAGCTTAAAATATGCACAGCAAGATTATCAAGCCTTTAGTATTGTTTTCCTGGCGATAAGTTTCTTTTTAACGATTGGATTATGGCTGCCAGCTCCTTATCGAATTGAAACAACAGTACTTTTTGCTAGTGTGATAGGAGCATCGCTCTTGTTTAGTTTCTCGTGTTATGGTTTGTCTTGCCGTGCTAAGAAAAAACTAGAAAAACAACAATAGCTTTTATATGTAAACTCCCCACTTTATAAAAAGCCGGGGAGTTTTTAGTTTACTTTTTTAGTTGATCGATAAAACTTTGTAAAATACGACCGGTAAGACCCCATACGATACGTTCTCCATACTTATAAAAATACTCTGGCGTCCGGTAAGTTATCTTATCGTAAGCCACTCGATTAGCAATCTCTTCAATTGGGAAATCTGTTCCAGGTTCAATTGTAACATTCATAAATCCAACAGCGGGCGGTGTATTTAGTAAATAAGAAAGAGGAATGGTAAACCAATCGTCAACTTCATCCTTATTAGGCTGAATATTGTCAAGTGAACGTATATACGCAGCATATGGTGGATCAAGCCACGTCGTGGAGCCTCAATTGTTGGTAGAGGGGCTAAGACTGAAACTAGTGAGCCAGCAATACCAAACTCCTCTGTGAATTCTCTTACTGCTGCAGCTTCTGGACTATCGTCACCACTGTCAATTCTTCCTCCTGGAAAGCACGTTTCCCCAGGTTGTGCGTTAAGAGTGAGCGCTCGTACTTGGAAGAGGACGTGAAGCTCTTGCTCAATAAGAACGAGAGGAAGAAGTACAGCTGCATCTTTATTATTAAGTTTATTCGTTTTTTGTTTCATTAATTTACCTTTAATCTCACTTACATGTAACACAAAGATCCTCCTTATAAAAACTTATGTGTAAGATCTTATAACAAAATTGATGAAAGCACCTATTAAATAAAGTACATTATTAATAAGGAAAGGATGCAACCCTTGCTTCCAAATTGTTCTTTCTTGTCTCTCTCCCCAATTGAGGCGGCCAGTTGGTCGCCTATTTTTTTTTGAAAAAAACTGACGGTTAAGTCAGCTTTTAATAAATGAGCGATAGAAAATCCTCTTTTTCAATACTTCCAAAGTATGCTTTTAACTCAATATTGGCTAATGCGTTTTTAATGTCATCGTAATTATAACGATTTCCGATTAACTTTTTCTCTAGTTCGGAGACATCAGCCACACCGAAAAAATCACCATAAATTTTACAATCCTCTATTACGCCTTTTTTTACATTTAAGCGCAAGTCGATCGAACCGACAGAAAACCGCTTAGAGCGTTGAATATCAAACGCAGGCGATTTGCCATAGTTCCAATCCCAGTTTTGATAACGTTTTTTTGATAAAGCATGAATTTCATCCCATTCATTTTCTGTCAGTTTATGTTCTGGAATCTGTCCCTCGCCATCAAATATATAGCGTAAGAGCATTTGTTTGAATTCATTCATGGAAAGAGGCTCTGTTAGAAATTCTGAAATATTGGCCACGCGGCTTCGAATGGATTTAATCCCTTTTGATTTAATCTTGTCATCTTTTACTTTTAATGCCGAAACAACATTTTCAATTTCTGACTGTAGCATTAATGTTCCATGTGAGAACATTCGCCCTTTTGTTGTAAATTGAGCATTGCCGGAAATTTTCCGTTCGCCAACTTGAAGGTCATTTCGACCACTTAACTTGGCATCAACACCTAATTTCTGTAATGCTTGGACAACAGGTTCGGTAAATTTCTTGAAGTTATGGAACGAATCTCCGTCATCCTTAGTAATAAAACTAAAGTTTAAATTGCCTAAATCATGATAAACGGCTCCACCACCAGATAGTCTTCGAACGACATGAAGTTTATGCTCATTTACATAATCAAGGTTAATTTCCTCGAATGTGTTTTGATTTTTACCAATAATAATGGATGGTTCATTTATGTAGAAGAGCAAGTAAGTCTCATCTGGATCGAGGTTTTTAAGTGACCACTCTTCTATCGCTAAATTGATACGAGGGTCAGTTATATTCGCATCATCAATAAATTTCATTGTTGGTAATCCCCTTTCAAAATAACTATCCCTTTAAGTATACTCATTTATGGCTTTTAAATCGAGTGATCGGCTTAACGGACAGTAAAATCCCCACTTCAAAACGTGGAGATCAAGCGAAGAAGTTTAAGTGGGGATAACTGTTCGTAAAAACCGATTGGTTCAAGCTCACCTGTGGTCATACCTGTAGGACGAAACATCTGTCAGGGGAAAAGCCTCCCAACTGATGGAAGTTTCACTTTATTCTTGTGACCATATTGATGAAAGTAACCGTTGAATTTAATAACAAGAAATAATAGATTAATTCCTTTGAAAGATGGAGTATAATAGATAATTGTCATGTATATTGTGAGAATTTAGAGAAAGGAAAGGAGATCCATTAATATGAAACAAAAGATAAGTTCAATAATTGAACAGAATCGACTAAATTTCTATCGAGTAAGCCAACATATTGGAACAAATCCAGAACTGGGACATGAAGAGTATATTGCCTGTAACACGTTAACAGAGTTATTGGAGGAGAATGGATTTCAAGTGACTAAGGAAATATGTGGATTAAAAACGGCATTTGAAGCGGTCTTTGATAGTGGAAAAGAGGGGCCGAAAATAGGCTTTATGGCTGAATATGATGCTCTCCCACAAATTGGTCATGCTTGTGGCCATAATCTCATTGGTACAACGTCAGTTGCTGCTGCGATCGGCTTAAGTGAGGTGATAAATATTGTAGGGGGAGTATTTATGTATATGGGACACCTGCTGAAGAAACAAGAGGTGGCAAAGTGACAATGGCTGAGGCGGGCATCTTTCATCACTTAGATGCTGCAATGATGATTCATCCTTACGCACGTTATGAAGAGAGTGGAGAATCATTGGCAATGGATGCAATTCAATTTGACTTCTACGGCAAAGCCGCTCATGCTGCAGCGAGTCCACATAAGGGCATTAATGCTCTTGACGCTGTCATTCAAACATTTACAAATATAAATGCTTTAAGAGAGCATGTAACGGCAGATGTCCGCATTCATGGTATCATTCCCTATGGTGGTGAAGCTGCAAATATAGTTCCGGATTTTTCCAGAGCGCAATTTTATGTTAGGGCTGCGACCAGAAAGAACTTAGACCTGGTGCTTGAAAAGGTGAAAAACTGTGCTAAAGGGGCTGCTTTAGCGACAGGAGCGAAGCTCGAAACGAACTTTTATGAATTTTCTTATGATGAAATGCACTCAAATCAAACACTTTCAGCGCTTTTTAATGAGAACCTAATTGAGCAAGGGATAAAACGTGAGGAAATTCATCCAAAGACACTTGGAGGATCACTAGATATGGGCAATGTAAGTCAACTCGTCCCCTCGATCCATCCTTATATTAAAATAACAGACGATGATTATGCTTGTCACACGGTTGAGTTTAGAGACGCCGCGTTAAGCGAAAAAGGATTTAATGGAATGATATTAGGGGCAAAAACGATGGCACATACAGCGTATGATTTATTTAGTAATCCGGAATTGTTGCAAACCATTAAACAAGAATTTTTATCGTGGAAACAAGAAAATAACGATTAAATAAGATGTAATTCTAAAAATCTAGAAAAGGCAGTGGTGGTGTTTATTATGAGAACAGCTCGGTTTTGCAATGGTTAATCAGTTTTTACAAAAATGGCTGCCCTTACTTACTCCAGTCGCTGTACTTATTGGTGTATTAGGCGTTGGAGTATTAGAAGTGTTTGTTTTTTTAGTTCCTTGGATTTTTGCATGTATGTCATTTGCTAATAGCATTACAATTCATCCAAAAGAAATCATCGAAATAACTCGTTTCCCTTTGTCTTTTGCATTGGTACTTATTGGGCTTCATGTGCTAATGCCGATTTTAGCATTTTCGATTGGTTGGCTAGTGTTTCCAAATGATTTATTGACACGTACAGGATTGCTGCTTGCATTTTCAATCCCTACTGGAATTGTTTCTTTAATGTGGATTTCAATTTATGGAGGTAACCGAACGCTTGCTCTCTGTGTTATTTTAGTTAACACGCTGTTGGCTCCAATACTAATACCAGTGACGTTAACTGTTTTTCTAGGAACTGAGATCGAATTAAATACTAGTGGGATGCTATGGGGGATCTTTTGGATGGTTGTTGCTCCTTCTGTGGCAGCTTTAATCATTCATGCATTCAAACCACGCTGGGTGGAACCTATTCATACAATTGGAGCTCCGTTAACAAAAGTAGGTTTGCTTGCTGTTATTTGCTTGAATAGCTCGGTTGCTGCTCCTTATTTTAGGGCGTTGGATCTGCATTTAACTGTCATTATTATCACAGTGTTGTTTTTGGCAATTACCGGCTATTTCTTAGGGCTTGTACTTGGCAGCGTCGGTCAAGTGAATGAAGCAGAAAAGATGAGTATGATGCTGTTATGCGGTATGCGCAATATTGGGGTTGGTGCAGCTATCGCGGTTGTTTATTTTCCTCCTATTGCAACATTACCAGTAATTGTCGGTACATTGTTCCAACAAATATTAGCAGCTTACTTTGGAAAATGGCGAGTGAAAAGAATTGCAAGGTCCATTCATGCTTGAATATGGTCAATTTGAGTATACTCCATTTTTCTAATAAAATAATATCGTACAGACACGGCCAAGCCTAGCTTTGCATAGATATAACCATCCCCTGGAGGTGAATCTATGTCAGGCTTCTTAGCAGCGATCAGTTATTTCATGAAGGAAGTACTTGTTTTTGTATCATATGTTAAAAACAACGCCTTTCCGCAACCGTTAAGTAAAGAAGATGAAAAAAAGTACTTAAAGCTTATGGCTGAAGGTGATCCTGAAGCTCGTAATTTATTAATTGAACATAATCTTCGTCTTGTCGCTCATATTGTAAAAAAGTTTGAGAATACTCGTGAAGATGCGGAAGACTTAATTTCAATTGGCACCATTGGTTTAATTAAAGCGATCGAAAGTTATTCGGAAGGAAAAGGGACAAAACTAGCTACTTATGCGGCGAGATGTATAGAAAATGAGATTTTAATGCATTTAAGGGCATTAAAAAAGGTGAAAAAAGATGTATCATTACATGACCCAATTGGGACAGACAAAGAAGGCAATGAAATTAGTCTAATTGACATCTTACAAGAAGATGCAGAGGACATTGTGGACATTTTGCAAACAGAGATGGAGAAAAAACAAATCTACGAGTACATCCATGTGCTTGATGAACGAGAAAAGGAAGTTATTGTTGGACGTTTTGGTTTGCAAATGGAAGAGGAGAGAACACAAAGGGAGATTGCAAAGGAATTAAAGATATCGAGAAGCTATGTTTCGCGTATCGAGAAGAGGGCTTTAATGAAGCTGTTTCATGAATTTTATAAACATAGCCGGGGACGCAATTAAATTGAGCGCTTAGCATTTGCTAAGCGCATTTTTGTGCGATTGTTCGGACAAGTGGATTTACTTTTGTTAAAATAAGTGTAAGGAAGTGAAAGGGGGAAGTGTATGGGTCATTTAACGGGCTTCCATGTTGCTTTGACGGCATCTAGGAAAACTGATGAAATGCAGGCACTATTACATAAGCAAGGTGCGACATGCGAAGTGCGCTCAATGCAAGGGACTGTAGCTACAGTCCTGATACAATCGCTGAACAAATCAAACAAGGGTTAGAAACAAAAAGTGGATTTTTTTATTTTTACTACAGGAGTTGGTGTGCATGCACTTTTTGAAAGTGCTGATCAAATAGGGTTACAAGAAGAATTCTTTCGTCAGGTGCAAGCGAGTTCAATAATTGTACGTGGTTACAAAGCCGTTGCTGCGCTTAAAAAAGTGGGGATTGATGGAGATATAATTTCTGTTGATGGTACGATCGCTGGATTACAACCGCAACTTGAGGGCATAGATTTTGATGGGAAATGTGTGGTGGTGCAGCAATACGGGGCATCATCGCCTTCTTTAGATGCTTATTTGGAACAGCGTGGGGCTAATGTTATTCATTGGCTACCTTACGTGCACTATCCACCTGAAGCAGAAGCTATCGAATGTTTTATTAACGAAT
>BAXC01000131.1 GCA_001310375.1 Bacillus sp. JCM 19041
CAGAGCTTCTCCTCCCGATCCTGAGCTTCTCCCTCAAATCCAGAGCTCCCTTCTCGAACCAGATCTACATTCATTTTAAAAAACCTTGCAGATACTCCACAAGGTTTATTGAAATGATTCCAGTTATGCTTCAACCGCATTTTTTTCTTTTGTAAATGTCATAATAGCATTGCCACTGCCGGAGGACTGGGCATACGATTTAAACTCTGGTTTGTAATCGGTTCCAAGTATACCGAGCATCATAGCTAGGTGGCGACCGCCACCTTCTACACCTGCATTGTTTGCATATTGAGGCAACATCGAGATCATTGATTCATAATCACGTTCAAGTGCGTAATTTATGAATTGCTTGTCGAGTGCTTGTTCCGAGATTGTTGGCATATTATGCCGACCACGCACAAGATTATGCTAATGCGCCACTAAAAATAAAAACCGTTTTTTTGCCAGACTCATCAATCACTTGTTTCATTACCTCTCCCCATTTACGTGACTCCTCTAAACTAGCAGCTTCTGTAATGGAAAAACTAACAACAGGTACGTCGGAATTCGGAAGTAGGTAGCGGAGCGGGACAACCGTTCCGTAATCCCACACATAAGTTGGATCGTCAATTGCTGTCACAGGAATTCTTGCACGTTTACCCGCTTCAACCATTTGAAGTGCAATATCCTTGTCACCAGCATGTTTGTAAACAACATCTGAAATGATATCCGGGCATTCAAAAGCAGTTAAGGTCCCTTCATGACGATCTGCTACGTCAACATAATGATTAAATGTCGATAACCAATGGCAAGATACGATGCAAATAAGATCGGGTTTTAACGCCTCAATCTCCTTTTCAATCTTATCCATCTCATCTACCATTCCTTCTTGAAACGGCGGGATGTTCTCTCGATGGCAAATGCTTGGAACATGGGCAGCAAGAACACCTAACTCAACAGACATTGTTTATCCCCCTTCGTTCAATTGGTTTTTTTATGAACCGATTCTCCGGCAATCCCCCAATGTGTTTTTGGAAGCTCCGTTACTAAAACACGGATGTTTTCTTTTGGAGATCCTAGAGTCGCTGCCGTCGTTGTCGTTAATTCATGAATTAATTCTTCAATCTTCTCTTTAGGTCGGCCTTCCATAATGGACACTTGAATAAGTGGCATTCTCTTCACTCCTATCATCAAGTTAGTCTACAAAAGAAAAAGAAATCTCCCCGATACCATCCCATTTTGCATAGACGTCATCACCTGATTCAACCAGAATGGCTTCAGTAATCGCTCCAGACAAAATAACTTCGCCTTTATGCAATTTCTCACCCGATTTTGCCAACATATTAACGAGCATTGCTACAGCATGAGCAGGATGTCCAAGCACTGCTGCACCGGCTCCTGCTGCTTTTAGTTCCCCATTGATTTCGAGTGTCGTGCCAACTAATGCAAGATCAAGATCGTTAGGCAGCTTTACTTTCTCTCCAATAACAACTTTTGAAGAAGAGGCATTATCTGCAATGACATCAGGTAACGTAAATTTAAAGTTTTCATAGCGGCTATCAATAATTTCAATTGCGGGGACAATATACTCTGTTGCCCGTAACACTTGGGCAGCGGTAATGCCTGGTCCTTCAATATCTTCACCTAGGACGAGAGCAATTTCCGCTTCGACTTTCGGATGAATCAACTCATTACGAGAGATGTTGCTTCCATTCTCATGAACCATATTGGAGAAAATATAGCCGTAAATTGGATCCTTCACATTCATCTGATCCATTTTCGCTTTGCTTGTTAAACCCATTTTCGGTCCAACGATGGTTAACCCTTTTTCAAGTTTCATATCGACAAGGTCACGCTGGATTTTATACGCTTGTTCTACCGTTAATCCTGGCACCTTTGTCTCTGTAATACGCTTCACATCATGGACATTTTCTTCTGCCTCTAATAAAAATGTTGCTAGTTCTTTTTGTGCGGTTGCTTCCATTTTTTTCGCTCCTTTTGCTTTAATCGTTTTTGGCAAATCGAATATTCACTTCACCTAAATGAGCAAGTTTTGCTGTAAAGTGATCTCCTGGTTCAGCCACTACCGCCGCCGACAATGCACCTGATAAAACCACTTCACCTGCATTGAGCGACTCGCCAAACTCATACAATTTATTCGCAAGCCAAGCCACACATTCCGCTGGATGTCCCATAGCTAGGGCACCTACACCTGTCTCAACGATTTCACCGTTTTTATAAAGAACCATACCAAGCTGGACCAGATCAATTTCTTCAATTTGCTTACTTGTTGTTCCAAGTGCATATAAACAAGAAGAAGCATTATCTGCGATCGTATCTGCAAGTGTTATCTTCCAATCTTTCACTCGACTATCCACTATTTCTATTGATGGAACAACATAATCAGTTGCCTTTAACACATCTTCTTTTGTCACGTTTGGTCCAGATAATGTCTCTTTTAACACAAACGCAATCTCCGCTTCGACTTTTGGTTGTATCACACGATCAGCTGGGATAACGCTTTCATTTTCGACAACCATATTCGAAAATAAGTGCCCATAATCAGGTTCATCCACTCCAAGTAGCTGTTGCATTGGTTTGGATGTTAGACCGATTTTTTTCCCAACGATCTTATGACCTTCTTCTACCTTTGATTTTACCGTTTCTAATTGAACTTGATATGCATCTTCGACACTGAAAGACGTTCCGCGCTCCGATAATGGAGCGACGGATTGTTGCGTCTTTTCAGCTTCTAGTAATTCTCTTGCGAATGCTTTCATTCCCATCAAGCGAACACCTCTTTATAATTTAATGGTCACATTCTTTAATTCAGAATAAAATTCAAAGCTATGCAGTCCACCTTCTCGACCAATACCACTTTGTTTCATACCACCAAATGGTGTACGCAGATCACGAAGGAACCATGTATTGACCCAGATAATCCCCGCTTCAACTGCATCAGCAACACGGTGAGCACGACGCAAATCATTTGTCCAAATGCTTGCTGATAACCCGTAATGTGTGTCATTCACTTGAGCAACTACTTCATCCTCAAGGTCAAAGGGGATGACAGTTACAATTGGTCCAAAAATCTCTTCTCGTACACAGCGTGCTTGACGATCAAGTCCGACAACAATGGTTGGTTCAAGAAAGAAACCTTTATTAAAACCTTCTGCTTTTTTTCCTCCAGTAAGGATTGTCCCACCATCTTCTTTTGCGATCGCCATATAAGAAAGAACTTTTTCATAATGTTCTTTTGATACCATAGCACCAACATTTGTATCGTCGGCAAATGGATCGCCTACTTTTAACTCATTTGTTTTTGCGACAAACTTTTCAAGGAATTCATCGTATGCAGCGCGCTCCACATAAATTCTAGATCCACACAAGCAAACCTCGCCTTGGTTAATAAAACTTGATTTAATTGTTGTTTCAACCACTTCATCCAGGTCAGAGTCAGCAAAAATAATGTTTGGGTTTTTGCCACCAAGCTCATAAGATAGTTTTTTTAACGTATCAGCTGCAGACTTCATAATAGCAGTTCCAGTGCTTGTTTCACCTGTGAATGTGATCGCATCTACATCTTCGTGTTGTGAGATCGCTTCTCCTGCTGATCCAGGTCCAAAACCGTGTACAAGATTCACAACGCCATCTGGAACGCCTGCTTCCGTGCAAATTTCTGCAAGAACAGTTGCAGTCATTGGCGTCCACTCTGCTGGTTTCATAATTGCAGTGTTCCCCGCCGCTAGACAAGGCGCTAGTTTCCACGTTAATAGAAGCAATGGTAAGTTCCATGGATTAATCATGCCAATAACGCCAACTGGTTTACGAAGTGCATAATGGAGCGCTTGATCATCTTGTTGATATGCTTCTGTTCCAAGTGTCGTCATATAATCAGCAAAGAAATGGAAATTGTAAGCAGCTCTCGGAATATCTATTTTATTAGCCAATGAAACTGGTTTCCCAGTATCAAGTGCTTCCAAATTTGCCAATTCATCTTGACGTTCGAGGATAATGTCTCCGATGCGACGAATAATCTTTGACCGTTCAGCAAGCGGCATCGTTTTCCAGCGTCCATTGAGAGCACGTCTTGCTGCTTTTACTGCAAGATCAACATCTTCTTTTGATCCTTCAGCAACCGTTCCAAGGACTTCTTCTGTTGCCGGGTTAATGTTTTCAAATGTTCTGGTTGAAACAGCATCCGTATATTTCCCGTTAATAAAATTTTTGCAATCAATACCAGTTATTTTTTTTTTCTGTTGAAAGAGAGCTCATCGTCTATTGCCTCCTAAGAAAAGTAATTATCGTTGTTATATGTCACACTTTAAGGCATTTCCGTCCCCCATAAAACACCACTGTTCCGTTATGTGCAACAAAAGATGTTTTTTTTGATTTATTTAAACTTTTTTTAAATCGAGCTATGCTATAGTCAACTTATTAACAACACTTAGGAGGGATTTTATTGAAAGCGATTGCAGATAAACGTGATTATACGCTCTCATCTGTCCGTAACGCCATGCGTGTGCTCCGCTGCTTCTCAATGGATGAACCTGAAATGAAATTAACCGATATAGCAAAGAAATTAGATATGGGAAAGAGTACGGTTAGTCGGATGATGACAACTCTTGCTCGTGAAGGATTTGTAGAAAAGAATCCAGTTAATCAACAGTACCGTCTAGGCTTATCGATTCTTTCCCTCGCCAGCGTTTGCACAGCGACCTATGAGATTCATAAAGAAGCAATGCCTGTTCTCCATGATTTAAGCGAAAAAACGAAAGAAACGTCCCATATTGCCATTCTTGATGCGAATGATATTATCTATCTCCATAAAGTAGAGAGCAAGCACCAGGTACGTGCCTTTACACACATCGGTAAACGCAATCCAAGCTACTGTACAAGCTCTGGCAAAGTGTTACTCGCCCACCATACGCATCAAGAAGACATCCTAGATTCAATCGAAGAAAAAGGGTTTGAGGCGTATACAAAAAAGACCATCACAGATCGGAGCAAACTCGAATCAATCCTTATGGAAGTGAAAGAAAAAGGGTACGCGCTCAGCATTGAAGAGCTATCAGAAGGCGTTGTTACAATCGCAGCTCCTGTCCGTGACTATACAGGTTCAGTCATCGCTTCTGTTAATTTAATTGGACCGGTCCAACGATTAAACGATTATTCCATTCCATCACATATTAAACGGGTTGTTGAAGCCGGAAAGGACATTTCTCAAAAACTAGGGTACAGAAATAGAGGGGGATTCGCATGATTGATTGTCATACACATTTTATTCCTGAAGCTGTTCAAACATGGTTAAGAGATCATAAAGAACAACTAAATGCCAAATGGATTCCAAAAGGACACGATAAAACGCTTTTATCAATTAATAATAAATGGGCTTTCCCACTCACTCTGCCATTTATCGATATCAATCTATATGAAAAAACATACCGAGAAGCACAAGTTAAACAGGCGATTATCTCACCTGTTCCACAATTGTTTTTATATGATTTCGAATCAAATGTAACAAATGAACTCGTAACTGTTTATAATCGCGCGCTAAGCGAAATTACAAGCCACAATGACACATTTTCCGGTCTTGCAACTGTTAGTTTACAAAATCCGGTCCGAGCGGCAGAGCAATTGGAAACAGCAATGAATCAAGGGCTACTCGGAGCAATTATCGGCCCAGGAGTAAGAACGGATACATTATCAAATGAGCGATTCATACCGTTTTTCGAAGCAGCAAATAAACGGAAAGCGCTCATTTTTATCCATCCGCTATTAAATGAGGATCCGCGTCTTTCTCAGCGAAAAATGCCGAACTTAATTGGTGTACCTTTTGAAACAACAATCGCTGGAACAGACTTAATTCTAAGTGGTATGCTTGATCGCTTCCCTGACATTCACTTTCTCCTTGCTCACGGAGGTGGTTTCCTTCCATACCAACTCGGACGAATGGAGAAAGGCGTTGATTCTTGGTCAAGCGAATACAATCACTTGAGTCGACGCCCGCTTGAATATGCAAAACAACTTTACTTTGACTCGGTTCTTTGGAGTGACGATGCCATGGAACTTCTAGTGAAGACGGTCGGGGTTAGTCAAATCATCCCCGGTTCCGATTTTCCATTTGAGTTAAAGCAGTGGCCACTTGGACCCGAATCGGCCAACACGCGACCTCGCTTTTTACAAGTTAACCAACCAAGTAAATAACTGATACGAAGCAGCTTATAAACTGCTTCGTTTTTTTGAAAGGGAAATCCAATTATAAGAACGAATCTTTACATACACAACTTACTTAAGGAGGAACACCCATTGATATCAATAATTAAACATCGAACCGCCCCTACTCAACTCCTCGCTTTAAAAGCACTCGAACAACGCCTTCCCCTCAATCATCCTAAGCGTAATAAAGTCGAAAATGATTTGATTAAACAAGAAGCTGGCTTTGCTGGTGAACGTAGTATCAATTACTATCTTGCTTTTCTTCCAAAGGTGATGCACTACAGGCTCTTCCATGACCTTCGTTTAAAGGATAGACATTACTTCCAAATGGATACACTTATGATGACTACAAACTATATCGTTCTACTAGAAATTAATCATAATACTGGACATGATGAACTCCATGCTATGGGTCAACTAAAGCGTTATTATCAAAACCAAACAAAAACGTTCCCGAATCCACTGGAGCAAGTATATCGTCAGCAAGTCCAATTAGAGAATATCCTCTCTTCTAACGGCTCCCGCCAATACCTATTTATAGTTATGTCCTTTTCACTTCACCGTCCGTCAACCTTGACCTGACCCAAGCACCACTAGATTCAGAACGAATGATTCGAGTAGAATCATTACCAAAAACCATTAAAAAACTTAATCATCAAAACGACTATTCCTATTTAACAAATAATGAAATAAAGAGCCTCTCATGTCTGCTTCTCGACATGCATAAACCGCAATCGAAAAGTCCTCTAGAAACATACTCAATCTCACGCTCTGACTTAACTTATGGCGTTCTTTGCCCCAACTGTAAATACTCCGCTTTAAAGCGAAGCCACTATCAGCACCAATGGAAATGCATGTCTTGTGACTACTTAGGTAAACAAGATCACGTAAAAGCATTGCTTGATTATGCCCTTCTATTCCAAAAACAGTTAACCAACACCGAGGCAAGAAGATTCCTTAATATACACTCCCGTAACCAAATGTATCGAATGTTACTAGGTGCACTCGGTCGTCCCAACGGCCACCGCTATTCTTTAAAAACACTTCTGCACGATTAATGTAAACTCTATCTATTATTAATCTACTAGTTATTTCAATTATGTACGACGAAGTCAGCGTAGCATAACTGTAGCGTTCTTGCATTTTACGTATGTACAGCTCTTCCGCCTTCCTTTTTACCTGGCTTCTATACCTTTGTTTTCAGACTTCACTTCACTCATTCAAAAAAGAGACAACTGCACGCATGTGCAATTGTCTCATCTCTCTTTATACCAGTGACATTTCTTTTTTATAGTCCCATTCAATCGGCAAACCTGTATAGTTTTCTGCTAAAGACTGCTTAGCAGCTCCAGATGAAACGAGGTACGAGAGTTCACTAAGCTGCAGCTTACGTTGGAAAGGTGTGGCATTTGGATTTGTATGAAGCATATTCGTCATAAAGGCAGAGAAGCGTTGCGCTTTCCAAATTCTACGAAGAGCAATGTCTGCATAACGGTTAAGCATCGACTCCTTGCCGTCTTTAAAATAAGCACTAAATCCCTTTGCGAGAATTTGTACATCACTTATTGCAAGATTCATTCCTTTTGCTCCCGTTGGAGGAACAATGTGAGCAGCATCACCAGCTAAAAACATACGTCCATATTGCATCGTTTCACAGACAAAGCTGCGCATGGAAACAATATTCTTTTGCGTAATATATCCTGGTTTGACCTCTTGCCCATTCCCCATATCCACCCGGTATTTAACTCTGTCCAAATGCGATCATCGGACCAGTTAGCGATGTCATCTTTTCGATCAACTTGCAAATAATAACGCTGCAATTCTGGAGTACGCGTACTTAATAGCGCAAAGCCATTATCATGATTGGCATACACGAGCTCATCACTTGCTGGCTTTGTTTCTGCTAGGATACCTAACCAACCGTACTCATAGAGATTTTCAAACTCGCTGCAATCAACAATCTCTTTTCGGCATGGACCATGGAACCCATCGCATCCTGCGACAAAATCACAGTTGATTTCTTCTTTTGCACTTGAGCCTTTATGTGTAAAGGTGACTATTGGCGCTTCCGTTTTTAAACCCTCTGGTTTCACATTGTCCACTTCATAATAAATGGTTGTACCTATCGTATCGTGAACCTCTAATAAGTCTTTAATTACTTCGTGTTGTGGATAAACAACAACCTTTTTCCCTCCTGTTAATGTAGGGAAATCAATTCGATGTCGTTCTTGGTTAAACTGCAAATAAATCCCTTTATGTTCGTGCCCAATTTCCTTTAAACGCTTATCCAATCCATGTTCAACAAGCAAATCCACGGTTCCTTGTTCAAGCACACCAGCTCGAACGGTTTCTTCAATTTCCTGTTTTGACCTTTTCTCTAATAGAACAGAATTGATTCCTTCCTTGTTCAAAAGATAGGATAGCATCAATCCTGCTGGTCCAGCTCCTATAATGACAACGTTCGTACGCATGATTTTCGTCTCCTCTCTCTTTTTAAAATACTTTTAAAATGGATATTTCCTTTGTTTTGTTTGAACTGAGATCCACTTCATTGTCGTAAATTCATCTATGATCCATGGGTTTCCAAAACGCCCCACTCCACTTGCTTTATTACCACCAAAAGGAATGTTTGGCGCATCGTTCACTGTTTGGTCGTTTATATGAGTCATACCAGCATCGATTGACAAGGCAAGGTCAGTTGCCTTGTCTGTATCGTTTGAAAAGATGGCAGAACTTAAGCATGGTCCGTTTCATTGGCAAGAGCAATGGCCTCTTCGTCTGATGATGCTTTGATGATTGTTGCAATTGGCGCAAACAACTCTGTTTGAGCTAGTTCACTATCGTTTGAAACACCGGTGAATACATACGGTGAAAGTGCATTGCCGATCCGCTCTCCTTCAAGAGCAACAATCGCGCCTGCTTCCTTCGCTTTCTTTATCATTGTGAGTGCTTTTTCGAGTTGACGTTCATTGACAAGCGGTCCAATAACAGTCTTTGGATCTGCTGTGTCACCGACAGAAAGTGCCTTTGCTTTTTCCACAAACTTGTCAACAAATTCATCATGAAGCGATTCATGCACAATCACGCGGTTAATAATCATGCAAATTTGTCCTTGATGGATAAACTTGCCGAAGATCGCTGCTTCAACTGCCTTATCTACATCTGCATCAGCCAACACAATAAATGGGCTATTCCCACCTAATTCAAGAGATACTCGTTTTAATTCACGTCCCGCAATCGCTCCAATTTGACGCCCAACAGCTGTGGAACCAGTAAAGCTGATCAGCTGTGTATCAGGGTTCGTCAGCATCGAATCACCGATTTCTTCAATATCGGTCAAAAGCATATTAAGTACACCAGCCGGCAATCCGGCATGTTCAAACGCTTTTGCTATAATAACGCCCCCACTCATCCCAACTTGAATGTCAGGCTTATGGACAACAGAATTGCCTAGTGCAATTGCCGGTGCAATCGTCCGCATAGATAGATTAAATGGAAAGTTAAATGGTGTTATTGAAGCAATGACACCGAGTGGCAAACGATGTATTTGATTGTGTTTGCCCTCAATATGACCGGAGACTTCCTTCACATCATCGATTTCATGAACAATACGGAATGCCTCATGAAGCACTTCTAGTGCTAAACCAAACTCAACCGCTGCCTTTACTTGAGTTCCCCCAGTCTCCTTGCTAAGCACTTGAACGATTTCATCTCGATTTGTTTCTAAATAAGCAGATGCTTTTTCCAAAACGGCTTTCCGTTCATCTGCGCTAGTGTTTGCCCATTGTTTCTGCGCTTGTTTAGCAGCCATAAAAGCCTGTTCAGTTTGTTCTTTCGAAGCAATCGAAACAGTCGTTAAGACGCTGTTATCATACGGATTCGTAATCTCATACGTCCTCGTGCTGCCACCCTTAATCCATTCACCATTCACAAAACTTGTAGCTGTTGCTTCAAATTTCTCCATTTAAAATCCCTCATTTCGTCAAAGTATTTATTGCATGAGATTCGGTAAAAACGTAACGATCTCCGGAAAGATGACGAGCAGAATCGTAAATATAATCATTGTAATAAGCATTGGGACCACGCCTCTGAAAATCGTTTGAACTGGAATATCTCTTGCCACACCATTGATTACAAAAACGCTAATCCCAAGCGGTGGTGTAATCACTCCCATATTGAAGACCATGACCATAATGACACCAAACCAGATACCATCAAAACCAAGTTGGGTCACAATCGGATAAACGATTGGCAAGGTTAAAACAAGTATAGCAATACCTTCTAGAAATAACCCTAAAATAAAAAAGATAATAAGAAGTAGCGCCATGATGACGTATGGTGATACATCCATCGATGAAATGGCTGATGTTACTACTGTTGGCACTTGACTAAGCGCTAGGAATTGTCCAAATAGAGATGCGCCAATTAAAATCAAGAAAATCATGGCCGTTAAACGTACCGTTTCTTCTAATGAATCAAATAGCCCTTTCCAGCCAAGACGGCGCATTGCTAGCGCTACGATAAGTGCACCTGCAGCACCCACTCCTCCCGCCTCAGTTGGCGTAAAGAATCCCATATAAATTCCGCCCATACTAATTAAAAAGACAACAGCAAATGGCCATATCTTCGTTAGAGATTTCAATTTCTCTGGCATGCTGGAATCGATATCGGTTCTTGGAGCAAGCGTTGGATTTCTTCTAACTTGAATATATACAGTTAACATAAAAAATAAGGTTAATATCACACCAGGAACAATACCTGCAATTAATAGTTCTCCAACAGGCTCCATTGTCAGGATGCCGTATAAAATTAAGATAACACTTGGAGGTAGCAATACCCCTAATGTCCCTCCCGCCGCAACACATGCTGCAGCCAAACCAGGATTGTATTTATACGCTTTCATTTCAGGCAACGCAACTTTAGCTAAAGTCGCTGTGGTTGCATTGACAGAACCAGAGATCGAGGAGAAAATCGCTGATGCCCCTACCGTCGCCATCCCAAGACCACCGCTCACTTTTCCACCCCAATGGTTCACTGCGCTGAATAAGTCTTTAGCTAAGCCACTATAGGACAAAAACATCCCCATTAAAATAAACATCGGCATTACGCTTAAACTGTGATTGCTTGCCGTGCTAAAACCGACCATACCAAGTTGAGCAAGCGATGAACCAAGACCCGCTAATGCCCAACAGCCAACAAATCCTACTAGGATCAGCGATATTCCTACTGGTACTTTTAATAACAACAGGACGAAGAGAGCAAGAATCCCTACGATTCCTATTAACTCAGGACTCACGTTTCCCCACCACCTCTCCAATCGTTTTTAACAACCCCAACAAGACCGTTAATACATAAAGGATCAAGCCAATTCCACACATCATAACAAACATGGATACTGGCATTCCGAGTTCCCCTGTTTCTGTCGTTGATAGTTGTACAGAAAAGGAAAAGGTCTTCCAAGTCATTAGCGTCAGCAACACGAACGTGATTAGATAGATCACCAGCATCAACCAAACTTGAGCACGCTCTGGTAACTTTTCAACTAAAAAATCAATTGAGATATGCCCTTTTTTCTGTTCGGTATATCCGAGGCTAAAGAATATAAATACCGCGAGAGTCAAATAGGTTAGCTCATGGGCACCAAGGATCGGTTTGTATAACTCACGACCAAGCACATCAAAAAAGGTGAGACTCATCATGAATAAAAGCAAAAGACATGCTGCTTTTACAGAAATATTATTTAATAGATGAACAAAGCGCTCATAGGACACTAGAAAGTTCTGAAACATGCGCCATCACTCTCCTTCATCCCGTAATCGAATGCTTTCTTCATACATATCACGGCCTGGAAAACCACGCTTGTCCATTTCTTCCACCCACTCTTCATACAAATGAGTAATACGTCTTTCCCACTCTGCAAGTTCTTCTTCATCAAGTTCATAGATTTCGACACCCGCCTCTTTAGCAGAGGTCCAACCTTGGATTCCGTCTTCATCATAAACTTGAGCAGCTTGCTCGGCCATCCGCTCTCCCATTAACTTCTCCATCTCTACCTGATCTTCTGGCAGCATCCGGTCCCATGTATCAGGGTTCATCACAACAAATTCACTACTCGTATAAAAATCGCCCTTCGTGATATAACTTGTCACATCGGCGAGCTGGAAGTTTTTAATGCTGATGCTGGCGCGAGAGCTCCATCGATTACGCCTTTTTGCATTGCTTCATACACATCACTCATCGGAATCGATACAGGGATTGCCCCCCAAGCTTCCAAAATATCGTTCCCAGCGGAAGAAGGGGTTCGGATTTTCATCCCTTCTAAATCCTCTGGAGTATAAATGGTTGATCAAACCGTTAAAATTTGTGCGGGATCAATTTTTAAAAATCCATCCAATTTTTGATTCCTTTATGTTCTAGCTTCGATTTCTGGAACTTTTCATGAAAGATTCCATAAATTTGAT
>BAXC01000132.1 GCA_001310375.1 Bacillus sp. JCM 19041
TTGCCTTCAATATCCAGCCATTACTTTTAATAACGTTGACTTCCCGGTTCCATTCACACCTAACAGTCCAATTCGATCCCCTTTTTCTAAGGCAAAACCAATTGATTGAAACAATGTTTTCTCTCCAAAAGACTTTGTTAAGTCTTCTACTCGCAATACACTCATGTACATCTTCCTTTGTTTCCGTATTATCTAATGTATCTCTGCAGTATAGCACACTACTCTACTTTATAAGGGGCTTTCTCATAGAAGAAATTCGGTGAGTGCCATTCATTTTCAAAACTTTGATGGAAAACTCGTGTTTGAGCTGGAGACATTGGTGGGATTAGCCACGTCCAATCTCCTGTCGTTTTACGACCTTGTATTTCTTCTGTTTTCATAAACTGTTGAAACTGTTTCGCCGCCGTATGATGATCGACAATACTGACATTAGCCGACTGAAAAGAATGAAGCACCGCTCGATTCAACTCTACAAGCGCCTCATCACGCCAAAGCGAAGACTCTTTTTTTGTTTCAATTCCAAGCACATCTGCAATTTGTTTTAAGCGATTGTAGCGAAACTCATCCGCAAAATTTCGAGCGCCTATTTCCGTCCCCATATACCAACCATTAAAAGGAGCGCTAAAATAAGTAAGGCCGCCAATTTCCATCCGCATATCAGATATAATGGGAACTGCATACCACTTTAAACGAAGTTGTTCAAATGCCGCATATTTGGGATGTTTCAGTTCTACTTCCATAATTAAGTCGTCTGGAATTTGAAACCAGATTGGTTCTTTTCCGTCAATAGAAATAACAAGAGGCAGAAGATCAAAATCAGTGCCACCTCCTTGCCAACCCAGCTGTTCACAAATCCGCGTAAGCTCAATGGAAGCAGGGTCTCCTATCACTTTCTCTGCATGTTGATAACCAGCATAACGGATAAGTTGATGGTTCCATATGCGAATACGTGATCCTTGTTCAAATACAGTAATTGTTGGAATAACTTTGCCCCCGTTGGTCGCATACTCGATATGTCTAAACAGGGCATGGGCAACTTCTTCTTCTGAACTCACACTTCTCTCATCAAGGATGTTGAGCCGTTCCCAAAACAGGCGACCGATGCAGCGGTTGCTATTACGCCAAGCAAGTTTTGCTCCATATGCAAGTTCTTCGTGCGTATGAAAATATGTACCTGTTTGCTTGATCATCTTCCTCACTTCGTCGATTCGATAATCCAATCCCGACAAATCATTTTCTGTATAATATTGGGTCAAATAGTCAATAGCTACTTCTTCCATAGTCGATACCATATGGACCTTCCTCCTAAAAAAACTGCGCAGCCCGACGCTACACAGTTTTTTAACTAAGCCTGTTTATCCAACTCTTTCTTTATATCCTCTTCAATTTGCTTGGGCTTTGTTTGTGGTGCGTAACGCCCGACCACTTCACCTTTACGGTTGACGAGAAACTTCGTGAAATTCCATTTAATTTCTTCGCCTATCGTGCCCTTTTTCTTGCTTTTTAAATGCTTATACAACGGATTGGCATCTATGCCTTTTACATTTGTTTTTGCAAATAAAGGAAATGTCACGCCAAAATTAATCTTACAGACATTCTCCATCTCATCATCAGACGTTGGTTCCTGATTCATAAATTGATTGCTTGGAAAACCGAGTACTCTAAGTCCATCCTCATTAAACGATTGGTGCAATTGTTCAAGCCCATCGAATTGAGATGCAAAACCACATTTTGTAGCTGTGTTCACAATTAGTAACACATCGCCCGTGTATTCGGATAAAGAAAAGTCTTCACCTTTGCTTGTTTTAACCGTGTAATCGTAAACGGACACGAACACTCACTCCTCGAGCTTAACTTATTTTCTTCAGTATACGTGAAAACCACAGAGCATCAAACTATTTTGCTTAAAGTTTATTTCTTCTTGCAAACTCAACAAAGCGAAATCGGTCGGGGCGGTGTCGAGACTCTGTATATTGAAACAACGTCGCATCCTCAAGATACGTGTGGCTTCGTACAACAACGATTTGGCTTCCTGTTTCTACGTCTAAGCAAACAACATCTTCTGCAGTTGCTTGTTCGACAACAATTTCTTTTTTTGCAAAGCTAATCACAAGCTTTAACTCATCTTCTACATAATGATAGATACTGCCCTTACTAATTTCAGCTGTTAGATTAGGTACAGCATCCGCTAGAAAAAGATCTTTGTCTAAAATAATCCGTTCACCATCAATTGTTCGTACACGAGCAACTTTA
The DNA here is from genome assembly GCA_001310375.1 of Bacillus sp. JCM 19041. Taxonomy (GTDB): domain Bacteria; phylum Bacillota; class Bacilli; order Bacillales; family Bacillaceae_D; genus Shouchella. The sequence goes on from BAXC01000132.1 coordinate 2,254, forward strand.
TAAACAAGTGAACCCTCACCCGTTTCCAGTTTATCCGCAATATCTGCATCCGCGTGGTCCTTCGCAAAAGAAATCACATTTGTTTGTGCTTCTATGCCTAGCTTATCGTTTAACTCCTTAAAACTAGTGACACCAGATACAGGAAAGTCAAGTCGTGCAACATCAAGCACGACCGACCCTTTTCCTTGTATTTTTTGGATATACCCATGTTCAGAAAGCATTTTTAATGCTTTTCGAATAGTTTCTCTTGAGGCACCAAACGCCGCCGTTAACTCGTTTTCAGATGGCAGTGTATCTCCAGCCACATACATTCCATCCGCCATTGCTTTTACAAGTTGTTGATAAATTAATTGGAACTTGCTTTTCACTGTATCGACCTACTTTATTAAATGAAATGCTACGGTCTCATATGGCGCAAGCGACATCTTTTTCTCTAGTGGTCGCTTTTGCTCATAGTTCCCAATTAGCTGCGTCGCTTCTAACGATACCACAGATTCTGGACAAATAAAGTCCGTATTCTTCCCATAAAAATTCGAAACAACAAGCAATTGTTCTTTCCCATTGTCACGTAAATAAGCAAACACGTTTTGATCGTCTGGTGTTAAAAGCGTATAATCTCCCGTTGTAATGATGTCGTACTCCTTACGCAATGAAATCAATTTTTGATAGAAATAGAAGATTGATCCTGGGTCCTGAACGGCTGTCTCTGCATTAATCGTTTGATAGTTTTTAGCTACTTCTATCCAAGGAGTCCCCGTTGTAAAACCAGCTTGGTCACTTCCATTCCACTGCACAGGAGTTCGAGAGTTGTCACGGGATTTTTGTTTTAGGATATCAATGATTTTTTCTTCACTGACGCCTTCACTTTTTAATTTATCGTAAATGTTTAATGATTCAACATCACGATATTGTCCGATCTCTTCAAACCCAGGGTTTGTCATCCCAAATTCTTCCCCTTGGTATACGTAAGGAGTACCTTGCATAAGGTGAATCGTAGCTGCAAGCATCTTTGCTGATTTCTCGTGGTATTTACCGTCCTCACCATATCTACTTACAACTCGTGGTTGGTCATGGTTGCACCAGAATAGTGCATTCCAGCCACCTCCTTCATTCATGCGCACTTGCCACTTAGATAAAATCTCTTTTAATTGAATGAAGTCAAAATCAGCAACCGCCCATTTCTCTCCATTCGGATAATCAACTTTTAAGTGATGGAAATTAAATGTCATTGACAACTCTTGACGCTCTGGATTTGAGTATTTAATGCAATCCTCAATTGTCGTTGAAGACATCTCACCAACCGTCATGCTGTCGTATTTCGACAGGACTTGCTGATTCATTTCATGCAGGAACTCATGTACTCTCGGTCCATCTGTGTAAAATTTCCTGCCGTCTCCAGGAGCTACGCTGCCATCGTCATTTGGAAAACGTTGATCTTTAGAGATTAAATTAACAACATCGAGACGGAAGCCATCAATCCCTTTTTCAAACCAAAAATGCATCATGTCGTAAACGGCTTTGCGCAACTCTTCATTCTCCCAGTTTAAGTCCCCTTGGGTCACATCAAATAAATGCAAATAATAATCGTTTGTAGCTTCATTCCATTCCCACGCAGACCCGCCAAACTTTGATTGCCAGTTCGTTGGAACGTCCCCCTCTTTGCTTTCTTTCCATATATAGAAGTCACGATATTTCGCATCTTTACTTAGTTTTGCATTTTGAAACCATGCGTGTTCCGTTGATGTATGGTTAACAACTAAGTCCATAATCAACTTCATTCCGCGTTTATGAGTCTCCGCAAGCAAACGATCAAAATCCTCCATCGTGCCATACTCTTCATGAATCGCAAAGTAATCGGAGATATCGTATCCATTGTCATTTTGTGGTGAGGCATAAACGGGTGTAAGCCAAATAACATCAATCCCAAGCTTCTTTAAATAATCAAGCTTTTCAATAATACCTTGCAAATCACCAACACCATTTCCTGTCGTGTCATTAAAACTCTTTGGGTATATTTGATAAACTGTGCTCTTTCTCCACCATTCCATTTGTCTTCATCCCTTCTCTATCTATACTTACTATTAGTTTAACATACTTGTATATACAAGTTCAAAAAAAGGACTGCAGCCGCAGTCCCCCTCTTTGCGTTATTCATTTAAACTCTTCGGATTACGAATCTTTCCGTACAGAAGTGTAATCAAGAACGGAAGAACTATTACGATTGCCATTCCGATAGCAAATGCGCCCCAACTTCCCGGCTGAATAACAAAGATCCCAGGAACACCACCTACACCAACTGTATGGGCAAGAACGTGTTGCATCGAAATGAACATACCCGCAAGACCTGAACTAATGATGGCTGCGAAGAACGGAAAACGGAAACGTAAGTTCACTCCAAACAAAGCAGGTTCAGTAATCCCTAGCCAAGCCGAAAGTCCTGATGTACTGGCGAGTCCTTTTAAATTTTTATTTTTCAAGATGAAGTACATTGCAAAGGCAGCAGAACCTTGTGCAATATTTGATAAAGCGAGAATTGGCCATAAGAACGTTCCGCCAGTATCGCCACTTGTTAATTGAAGATCAACCGCTAAAAATGTATGGTGCATGCCTGTAATAACAAGCGGTCCATAAATAATGCCGTATAAAAAACCTGCAATTGCTGGCACTGCAGCAAACAACCAGATAAAACCGTCTGCTATGCCGTTACCAATGGCAAACGTTAGCGGACCAACGGCGATAAACGTGACAAAACTTGTTACAAGCAACGCAATTGGCGCAACAGTAAGCAAGTGGAAAGCATCTGGAATTCGCTTACGCAAAAACACTTCAATTTTCGCTAAAATAATGGAGGCAACAAACACCGGCAACACTTGACCTTGATAACCTAATTGTTGAATCTCTAATCCAAATAAGTTCCAAACAGGAATCTCCCCTGCTTCCCGCGCATTTCCATAATCCCATGCACTTAGTAATGCTGGATTAACAAGAATCAATCCTAGGACAATTCCAAGGAGCGGACTACCACCAAACCGTTTTACTGCTGACCAACCAATCAAGGCTGGGAGAAAGGTAAAGGCGGTACTGGCAATCACATTAATAATGTCTGCAAAATCGGCCCATTGAGGATGAACGTCAATTATGGAAGCATCATTATAAAAAATGTCCGCTCCTGTTAAAACATTGTTTAGACCCATTAGCAAACCAGCTGTTACAATCGCAGGCAAGATGGAATAAAGACGTCTGCAAGGACTTTAATTGCCCGTTGCAACGGGTTTCCTTTTTTCGCTGCTTCTTCCTTTACATCGTCTTTGCTTTGTTCTTCGCGACCTGTAAGGGCCATCATTTCTTTATACACTTTATCGACAACGCCATTTCCTAATATTACTTGGAACTGACCATTAGCTGAAAAGGTCCCTTTCACTAAATCAAGCGATTCCAATTTCTTTGTATCCACTTGATCTTCGTCATGCAATACCAATCGCAATCGCGTTACACAATGAGTAGCAGACGAGATGTTTTCTTCGCCGCCAATGGCTTCTAAAATCTGCTGGGCAGATTTTTTATAGTTTACCGCCATTTTTTCTCCTCCTTTGTCAGCGTTTTCAAAACGCCACTTCGTTCTTCACTTTAAACTTGTATATACAAATATGTGATGACGATTTGATCATAACCTGTATATACAAATTAGTCAACTGCAAACTTCTTTTTTCGACAAACACGAACTTTCATTAAGATGTCCTTATTACTCATACTTATTACAAATGTATCAACATCTTTTTGGAGAATTTTCTAACCCCTTCTTCTTTACGAAACTACCACTTCACTTTATGATGAAAGAGTAGATCATTCACCAGGAGGTTTTTGCATGAAAGTTCGTTTTGATTCACAATCTTATCCATACGCTTCAACACGCAATGTCATCTATGGTCAAAATGGTATGGTTGCCACCTCTCAACCTTTAGCAGCGCAGGCTGGTAGAGACATTCTAAAAAAAGGAGGCAATGCGATTGACGCAGCAATTGCAACAGCTGCTTGTTTAACCGTTGTTGAGCCAACTTCAAATGGAATTGGCGCAGACGCATTTGCTCTTGTTTGGGTGAAAGATACGTTATACGGTCTCGATGCTAGCGGACCAGCACCACAAAAGCTTTCAAGAGAAGCAGTTGCCAAAGCAGGCTACACAGATGAAATGCCTACATACGGAATGATCCTGTTACTGTTCCTGGTGCTCCAAGTGCATGGGCGAAGTTATCAGAACGTTTCGGGAAATTGCCGTTTTACGACGTTTTAGAACCCGCAATCAATTATGCAGAAAATGGATATCCGGTCTCCCCTACTTTGGCCCACTTTTGGAAACGAGGTGTTGCTTCCTTTAAAGAAAAATTGAGCGGTCCTGAATTTGCACATTGGTTTGAGACATTTGCACCGAACGGGAAAGCCCCAGAAGTAGGTGAGATTTGGCGTTCCCAAGGACACGCACGTACATTACGTTTAATTGCGGAAACAAATGCTGAAGCTTTTTATAAAGGTGAATTAGCAGATGAAATTGATGCTTTTTTCCAAAAGCATAACGGCTTCTTACGCAAATCTGATTTAGAAGCGTATCAACCTGAATGGGTAGACCCGATCTCTGTTTCTTATCGTGGATATGATGTATGGGAGATTCCACCTGCCGGGCAAGGACTTGTTGCCCTTGAAGCGTTAAACATATTAAAAGGCTTTGACTTCCATGCAAAAGAGAGCATTGATACCTTTCATAAACAAATTGAATCATTGAAACTCGCCTTTATCGATGGGCAAACATATATTACGGACAAAACCCATATGAGTGTTCCTGTCGAAACACTTTTATCAGATGAATACGGAGCAGAACGACGTTCATTGATCGGCGATGAAGCATTGTTACCAAAACCTGGCGAACCCCAAAAAGGCGGCACTGTCTACTTGGCAACGGCTGATAGCGAAGGAAATATGGTTTCCTTTATCCAATCTAACTACATGGGCTTCGGTTCCGGCATTGTCATTCCTGGTACCGGCATTGGTATGCAAAATCGCGGCAACAATTTCTCTTTAGATCCAGAACATGAAAACAGTCTTGAACCCGGTAAACGGACATACCACACAATCATTCCTGGATTCTTAACTAAAGATAATGATGCAGTTGGCCCATTCGGTGTCATGGGTGGATTTATGCAACCTCAAGGTCATGTTCAAGTAATCATGAATACGATTGACTTTCACTTAAACCCACAAGCAGCACTAGATGCCCCTCGTTGGCAATGGACGGGGGACAAAAAAGTATTAGTGGAACCATCTTTTCCAAATGACATTGCTCAAGCACTTGCACGCAAAGGGCATCACATCCAAGTGGCATTAGATAGTGGTAGCTTCGGGCGTGGTCAAATCATTTGGCGCAACCCTGAAACAGGCGTATTGGCAGGTGGAACCGAATCAAGAACAGATGGACATATTGCTGTCTGGTAAATAAGACAACCTCAATAACCGACCCAGACTGAAAAGAAAACGCATGTCAGACTAGGAGTGAAGACGAGGAAAGATGTGAATAGAACGTGGTTCATGAGCATATGACTGAGGCGAACGAGACGTATGCGAGCGTTTGTCTTCAGTCTGAAACGTGGAATTATCCACGTTTCTTTTTTATATCCCAATACAAATCCCCCTCTATTTCCACTACACTAAAAGGAAGTACTAAAATTCACAAATAGAGGAGGACAGTCCAGTGAAAAAATGGTTAATCGGTTTATTTAGCGTTCCAATGGTGCTGCATTTGGAAATGAGAATGTTCACGCAGAAAGCGACAGTCCAAAACGAGAGTTACGTGCCGTATGGATTGCAAGTGTGAATAACATTGACTGGCCTACACGCAAAGGCGCTCCTGCTGAAGTACAAAAAGAAGAGTTTATCGCCCAACTAGAAGAAATAACCGAAATGGGGATGAATGCAGTTGTTGTCCAAATTAAGCCAACCGCTGACAGCTTTTATCCTTCTGAATATGGTCCATGGTCCGAATATTTAACTGGCGTTCAAGGGCAAGATCCTGGATACGATCCGCTTGCCTTTATGGTCGGGGAAGCTCACAAACGCAATCTTGAATTCCATGCATGGGTCAACCCGTACCGAATCACCATGAATCACACCGACCTAAATCGTTTAGCTGCTGGACACCCAGCACGAGAAAATCCAGAGTGGACTGTTGCTTATGGCAACCAATTATACTTTGATCCTGGTATACCAGCTGTCCAGCAGTTCTTAATTAATGGCGTTAATGAGATCGTTGCGAATTATGATGTGGACGCTATTCACATGGATGACTATTTTTATCCGTATCCAATTGCAGGCGTTCCTTTTCCAGACAATTCTTCTTTTGCTGAATACGGCGAAGGTTTCTCTAACAGAGCGGATTGGCGCCGTAATAATGTAAATACCCTCGTCTCTTCCATCCAACAATCGATTAAAGCAGAAAAAAGCCATGTGAAATTTGGCATTAGCCTTTTGGAGTTTGGCGAAACTCAAATACAGACCCTACTGGCTCTAACACCCGTGCCGGCGTTCAAAACTATGATGATCTTTACGCCGATACAAGACATTGGATTCAGCATGGTTCAATTGACTATATTACACCACAGATTTATTGGAATATCGGATTTGCGGCTGCTGCCTTTGATGTACTAGTCGATTGGTGGCAAGACGAGACCTCTGGCACAAACACTTCCTTCTATGTCGGGCAAGCAACTTATAAAATTGGTGTTAACAGTGTTCCAGAGTGGCATGATCCTAACGAATATCCACGACAGATGCTTACATGCGAGATCGAAGCGGTGTTCATGGCAGTATGCATTTTAGCTTAAAAGATCTACGCGCCAATCGACTTGGCTCAAGGGATCGACTGATTCGAACGGAGTATGCGCAACCGGCCCTCATACCAGTCATGCCATGGCTCGGTGGAGAAGCACCTCCTCCTCCAACAAAAATTGAAACAGAACGAGATACTAATGGTGTCGCCTTGAAAATAAACGATAACAGTAATGAATCTACTTATTTTGCACTCTATCGTTTTGAAGGCTCTGAAGTTGGTTCCATCGAAGACGCAGATGCTTTACTCACAACAGTCCGAAAAACAGGATCTGAAACATCCTTTATAGACAATACCGCCGAACCTGATCAAACGTACACTTATGTTGTGACCTCTCTCGATCGACTACATCATGAAAGCGATGGCAAAGAACAGATTCTACAATAAAACGAAATTAATAAAGCCTCCTTGTATTAGGAGGCTTTATCTTTTAACGAAACAACCAGCTCTCACCTGGTCTCATAAGTACATTCAGTTTCAGCTTTTTACAAATCGTAATGTAATGAAGCAACGTGAGCAAAACAGCACTCATATTCATTCCTAATATAATGCCATTCATTTGCAAGCTAGGCATCGATCCAAGCGATATCATTAAACAAAATGAAACGGTTGTCGCATATAGGGAATGCAAAAATGCATCTTTCACTAATCCAATTCCAATCAAATACGCTTGCAGTGGTGTGGCACAGTAATGAAAGAGAAAATAAGGGATGAGCACTTGTAAATAGCCAGCAGCTGGTGATGGACCAAAGAACATGGTTGTAATCGGTTCAGCAAAGAAATAAAACACAAGCACCACCGGCAATCCGTATGCCATTGTCATTAGCATTGATAACCTTAAATAATAATGAAGCACATCATACTTACGTTTTGCGTAAGCGTCAGAAACGATCGGAATTAGAACGACTAACAACGCATGAGCGATAAATGCAGGGAAGAAACCTATTGTAAAGGCAATTCCAGCCAACTTACCGTATTGAACCATCGCAACACTTTCCATCATACCGGCATTTGCCAGTGCTTTTGTTATGAGAAATGGTTTTACAGCAAAGGTGATCGAATGAAAGATTCGAAGTCCCGTCGTTGGCAACGAAACAGCTAGCAGCTTTTTTTGAACTTCTTTTTGGCTTACTTGTTTTTGCGGATAAACTTTTTTTTGTCTGACCAATCTTTCGGATAAAGACGATGACTAAATAGAATAAAACAAGCAATTCACTAAGCTTTAGCGCGAGAAGCGCCATAAAAATTGCAAGATCACTTGAAAGTGAAAACAGATTAAAGACCACAAGTAATCCAATAAGCTGTGCCGCTCGCTTTAATAAGTTCGCAATGGCTATTTTGGACGTATGTTGGGCACCGATTAAATACCCCCTTGCAACTGATGAAAAAGTAATGACCGGGACTAGGAGAATGAGCATCCATTTGACACCCGTATGATAGTTATTAAGCACGCTCAAATGAGGTAAGACAAGCACTGCAATGAGCATAACCGTTAAGGCACAGGCAAGCGCAAGTTAATGCATTAAAAAGAACACCCCAATGGTACTGTGGCTCCTTTTCTGCTACAAGTTTTGAAATGGACACAGGGAGTTCAATGCTAGCTAAGACGACAACAAATAGCATTGTAGCAAAATCGCCATATATAAACCAAATGCCTCATCCCCTAGCTCTCTTGCCAACACGACGCTAATGACAAATTCCAAGCACTCTCCAATAAAAGCTGCCGCGCTTAACAGGAGGACTCCTCTAAAAAACGTATTCACTTCTCATCTCTCCTTTTTCTCTCTTTAAATGGTATGAGACAAGGTGTGAATTTACGCATAAAAAAAAGCAAGCCCTATTATTAAGAGCTTGCTTGATGATTATTCTTCCCAAGTATCTGCATTTTTTAAGCCTGGGATGTTTTTCGCTTTAAATACAGGATCTTTCCCTTGCTTCCGTTGACGTGCATAATCATTTATAACAGCAAACGAAATTCGACCAATCATTAGAATCACAATTAAATTGACGACAGTCGTAAACGCCATAAACACGTCTGCTAGATCCCAAACGAGCGTATCCTGCAAGTGAGCCGAAAATAATCATCCCCATTACAGCCACTCGGTATACTTGTAACCAAATTGTGCCTTCTTTAATAAAGGCAAGATTTGTTTCTCCGTAGTAGTAATTCCCGACAAGTGACGTAAAGGAGAAGAAGAAAATCGCAATTGCAATAAACGGCACTGCCCAATTTCCAACAAGTAGACTAAGCGATTCTTGAGTTAATGCAACTCCATCTACATTATCTCCAACAGTTGTGTATACATCTGTCAGTAAAATAACAAATGCAGTTGCAGAACAAATAATAATTGTATCAAAGAAGACACCAAGTGACTGCACTAACTTGCTTCACCGGGTGAGACACATCAGCAGTTGCAGCGGCGTTAGGCACACTACCCATCCCCGCTTCATTTGAGAATAAGCCGCGCTGGGCACCAACTAAAAGCCCTGCAAAGATTCCGACACTTGCTTCTTGAAAACCAAATGCACTACCAACGATAAGACTAAATACAGCTGGAATCGCCTCGTAGTTTACAACGACGACATACCCTACTACACCAAGATAAAGCACAGCCATAATCGGAACGACAATCGCTGAAAATACCGAAATAGAACGAATTCCACCAAAAATAATAACACCAACCGCTAGTGAGATAATAATCCCAACTGTAAGTGGATTAAAATCAAACGCTTGGTCCATCGCGACCGCAATTGTATTTGCTTGTAAAGAATTAAAGATAAAACCAAAAGTAACAGCAATTAACACCGCAAACACAATTCCAAGCCAGCGTTTTCCAAGAGCACGCTCTATGTAATATGCCGGGCCTCCACGAAATTGGCCATCTTGTCTTACTTTATAAACTTGTGCAAGCATACTCTCAACAAATCCTGTTGCCATACCAATGACGGCTATTACCCACATCCAAAATATCGCTCCGGGCCCACCTGCAGTAATCGCAATGGCCACCCCAGAAATATTCGCTGCACCTACTCTAGAAGCAGCACTGATGCAGAATGCCTGGAATGCTGAGACTTCACCTTTTTACTCTTTGTTTCAGTAACCGCTCGAAACATTTCCGGAAACATCCGGAACTGTACGAAATTCGATCGAAATGTCAGATAAATTCCGACACCAATTAAAAGCGCCACAAGAATATAAGATGTGACGCCGTTAACGCTATTAACATAGCCATGAAACGTTTCCATAAAATTCCTCCGATAACAATCTTATATATACTGACAGACTCTAAACAGTATATAGCAGTTTATCCCTTTTTCTACATAAGAAAACGTCTTTTCACAGTAGTATTTCCCATTAACTGCGAAAGAGACGTTTTATTTATTACCAAAGCAGTT
>BAXC01000133.1 GCA_001310375.1 Bacillus sp. JCM 19041
GTTCACCTAATTTATATAGTAGAAACTCATCACCCCAACATTCTCTTGCCCTTCCGTATAACTATCGACTACCCTTTGAAGTTCTCTTGAACGTACGACTAGATTGCGTTTTAATAAGATTTCACCCTCAACAATGCCTTCTGGTGAGTCATAATAGACATCATCCTCACTACCGCTGAATGAATAAAACAATGAGGATACAGGAGCACGCCAATCAACAACTAACGGTTCGCCACTTTCCTCATCATGAACACCTACTTTTCCAATATAAAGTGCTTTCTCTTTTTCCTGATCCCACTCTTTAAAATCAAGACGCCCGAAATACGGTTCAACTTTAGCGGATCGAAGTGACTCACGCTGGTGCTCCCGCCTATCTTCCAATACTTGTTGGGTAAAATCATCACCACGATAACGAGGCGTATTCTCAAGTACTTGTGCCATGTCATCAATCTTCTCCAGTGAATCTTTTAACTCCCTTTGTTCTTCTTCATAAACCGACATCGTTATCACCCCTCCATATAATACTCTCTCATTTTGCCTAAAAATCAAAAAAGAATAGACTTTTTCTTTTCAATTTGATAAGCTTTATATAGTTTAAATGCCAAAAATAAAAATGACATTTATTGGAAATTATTTTTTATCTATTTGCCTACTTATCATCCTTACCGAAAAAATTCGGAAAGGAATTTTTATATTTTAGGAGCATTTCGCTTTCTTTCCCTCCCCTCGTTTGTGTCTTAATTTGTTAGCATCTACTTAACTATAAAGATTTCACTCTTCAGTATGCACCTCTCTGATCAATCAAAACCAATTGGCTTTTCATTCGCTATAGATAGTTCAATATATATGGTCTCCCCTCCAAATCACTCTGTTTTAATTCATGCCTCTCATCATAGACGGAAGATTTCCTCCCTACCTTTTTTGGGCATTTACAAAAAAATCATCTTTGCTTTTAACAAATAATTCTATTATTCATTTATACTATTACTAGTTTGAAAACCTTTTACCCTCAAAAGGAGCTGGTCTTTGCTAATATAAAGTAGATATTTGAAGAAATTTGTTATAAATTTATGCAAGTTTTCAACAAGTCAAAAAGCTCGAAGTGCTTTATATACCTACATTTTTCACTTTATCGCGACACAGCGCAGCTTTTGACAGTTAAAAACGGTTCTTGACGACTTTACAAAGTCTATCTACAATTATCGAGAAAGCTACATTTTAACCAACATTTAGGGGGATCTACAATTGAAAAAGAAGCTATTGGGTTCAACGTTTGTAGCAGCAACAGCACTAATTTTAGTAGCTTGTGGCGGCGGGGATGACAACGAAGGTGGAAACGGAAATGGAGACAGTGGTAACGGAGATAACGGAGACGCTGCTGAAGGGTATATTCCTGAAGAGTTAACCGTTCAGTTTGTTCCATCCCAAAATGCAGAAACGCTTGATGTGATTGCAGAGCCACTTGAAGATATGCTTGAAGAACGTCTTGATATTCCAGTAACTGTAAATGTTTCGTCTGACTATAACGGGGTTGTAGCAGCAATGGGATCTGGCAACGTTGATGTAGGCTTTCTACCACCAAACGCATATGTAGAAGCTGAAGCACAAGGTTATGCTGAAGTTATTTTACAATCACAACGTTATGGTGTAAATGAAGAAGATGGTTCTGAAACAGAAGATCTCGTAGATTCTTACAAAGCTCAATTTGTTGTTCGCGCTGATTCTGATATTGAAACTCTTGATGATTTAGTTGGTAAAAATATCGGATTTCAAAACACAACTTCTTCTGCTGGATACGTATGGCCAGTTGGTTTACTAATGGAAAATGACATTGATGTATCTGATGTAAATAATGTTCCGATGCAAGGTCACGATGCTGCAATTATTGCCTTACTAGCCGGTGATGTAGACGCTGCAGCAACATTCCAAGATGCCCGTAATACGGTTTCAGAAGATTTCCCTACTGTTTTTGAAGATACTCGCATCCTGGAAGTAACAGAAGATATCCCGAATGATACAATCTCTGTTCATGCGGACATGAATGATGAATGGAAACAGAAAATTGCAGATGCTTTCATTGAAATTGGTGAAACTGAAGAAGGCGGACAAATCATTTATGACGTTTATTCTCATAGAGGCTATGCTCCTTCTCAAGATTCCAATTTTGATATCGTTCGTCAATACGCTGAAAAAATCCAAGGCCAGTAATATACAATTAAAATAATGATTGAGAGCCGTTCTACTGTTCGGGCTCTCCTACTATGTACATCTATTCATTAGTTTACAAAGGAAGTTGGGGCATGCATGATTGAAATTAAAAATGTTTCGAAAACCTATCCTAATGGCACAAAGGGACTTAAAGATATTAATTTAAACATAAAACAAGGTGAATTTGTTGTTATTGTAGGTCTTTCAGGTGCTGGTAAATCTACTTTACTACGCTCTATTAACCGTTTAAATGAAATTTCAGAAGGCGAAATTACGATTAACGAAAAATCGATTACAAAAGCAAAAGGGAAAGAATTACGTAAAATCCGTCAACAAACAGCTATGATTTTTCAAAGCTTTAACTTAGTTAAACGTTCTTCTGTATTACGTAATGTCCTTTCAGGAAGAGTTGGCTACCACGGTACGCTACGTACAGTTCTAAACCTTTTCCCGAAACAAGATGTAGAACTAGCTTTACAAGCACTAGACCGGGTAAACATCCTTGAAAAAGCATACGCAAGAGCGAGTGAATTATCTGGTGGTCAACAACAACGTGTTGCGATTGCCCGTGCCCTTGCTCAAAAACCAAGTGTCATCCTAGCTGATGAACCAACCGCTTCGCTAGATCCATTAACAACGAAACAAGTAATGGACGATTTGAAGCGCATTAATCAAGAAGATAAGATTACGACGATCGTTAATCTGCACTTTATAGATTTAGCTAGAGAATACGCCACTCGCATTATTGGCTTACGTGCCGGTGAAGTTGTTTTTGATGGCCCTGTATCTGAAGCGACCGATGAAAAGTTCGCAGAAATCTATGGCCGCCCAATTCAAGAGGACGAGCTCTTAGGGGAGGATTTGCATGAGCCAGCCAACGAATTTTCAAGTAACTAAACCGCCTCGGACAAAGTTTTATACGACGATGCTTTTGATAGCCGCCATCATTTTGACGAGCGCTTGGTATATTGAAGCTAATCCAATGACAATCATTCAAAACTGGGACGGGATCTTTCTCATTTTGACACAAATGTTTCCGCCCGATTTGAATTTCATGTTTCGAGCTACTTCAGCGATGCTTGATACGATTCGTATGGCACTAATCGGCACAACTTTTGGCGCTTTAATGGCACTTCCGATTTTATTTCTTTGTGCTTCCAATGTTGCTACTTCACGCTGGATTCATCAACCTGCCCGTATTCTTCTTAATATTTTACGTACAGTGCCTGACTTATTGCTTGCTGCTATTTTCGCGGCAATTCTAGGATACAATGCTTTTGCTGGTATCGTTGCCCTAAGTATTTTTTCAATTGGTATCATTGCGAAACTATCATTTGAAGCGGTGGAAAACATTGACCCTGGTCCACTTGAATCAATGACATCTGTAGGTGCGAATAAAATCCAATGGATTGTTTTTGGCGTCATTCCACAAGTGTTGCCTCAATTCACGTCTTATGTGCTCTACACATTTGAAATCAATGTTCGAGCTGCTGCGATCCTTGGTCTTGTTGGAGCGGGTGGTATTGGCGTACTTTATCAACAAGCTACTGGCTTTTTCCGCTATGATCAAGTACTAGGTTTAATTCTTTACACATTTATTGTTGTATTAATTATTGATTTCATTAGCTTAAAGATCCGGGAGCGCTTGATATGAGTGATTTAAGAAGCAGAATTCATAAACCAAAAAAACGTCGTATACAAACAGCTTTCATTATCCTCATTGTTTTACTCATTTACATTTGGGGGTTTAGTGGACTTAATTATACAGGCATTCGTTCAACAGCTGGCACAGTAACACAAGCAATTTTAGATGGGTTTTTAAATCCAGATTGGGGATACATCTATCGTTCTGATACGAGTACCCACCTAATTAACAACTTACTTGAAACATTTGCAATTGCACTTGTTGGGATCTCTATTTCCATTGTCATTGCCTTTCCTGTTGCATTTTGGGCAGCGCGTAATTTAAGTGTCATGCGTCTTATCTCTGGATCAGGTAAATCAGTATTAAGTTTTCTTCGTACGTTTCCAGACATCGTCATGGCCCTCTTATTCATTTCTGTTGTTGGACCTGGTGCGTACGCTGGGATGCTCGCTATTGGTATTAGTGCCGTTGGGATGCTTGGTAAATTGTATGCAGAAGAAATTGAATCAATTGATCCCGGTCCTTCCGAAGCACTCGTAGCAGCTGGGGCTAATAAACTTCAAGTACTTTGGTTTGCAGTAGTTCCACAAGTATTACCTGGATTTATCTCTGCAACACTGTATCGATTTGAAATTAATATGCGTTCAGCAGCTACACTTGGTATCGTCGGCGCTGGTGGTATTGGTACACCTTTGCTTTTCGCTATTAACGGGCGTAGCTGGGATCGTGTTGGGATCATTTTAATCGGACTTGTTGTCTTTGTTTTACTTATTGATTTCGTTTCAAGTGCTTTGCGTAAAAAAGTTAGATAAGGTATGTTTAATAGAAGACTTGCTTCAGTAAGTCTTCTTTTCTATGTAAATAAAGGAGTGAACCTAATGCCATCCATCTTATTTATTGGAGCTGGCCGCATGGCTGAAGCCATTTTTGCCGGTTTATTAAAGCAGCCTGAACAAACATTTAGCCCGATTTACGTCTCGAACCAAACAAACAAACAGCACCTACAAGACCTAGAAAACAAATATGATATCCACACGGTAGCTGACTGGGAAGAAGTCGCAAAAACAGTTGATGTGATCTTACTTGCTGCCCCTCCATCAGCTCATCCACAATTGTTGCAACAACTCTCTTCTCTTATTTCTGGGCAACTTATCGTTACGGTCGCAGCTGGTATTGGACCAAGTGACTTGGGAGCACAGTTGCCAAGAGATACAGCAACTGCATGGATTATGCCAAATACAGCCGCACAGGCTGGAGCCTCAATTAGCTTGTATACAGTAGGTGCAAATGCCACAGTAGAGCATAAACAGCTAGTTGTACAACTCGTTGGTGCAATTGGTAAAGGAGAAGAACTAACAGAAGCACAAATCCATGAATTAACTGCGATTACGGGCAGTGCTCCAGCCTTTGTCTATGAATTCGCTTTACAGCTCGAGTCCATTGCCAAATCATACGGAATCACCGACGCACAAGCAAAAAAGTTGGTATCTGCAATGCTTGATGGCAGTGCACAAATGTTAAAAAGTGAGTTTTCTGCAGCTGAACTCCGTGACCAAGTAACAACACCAGGCGGCGCGACCGATGCAGGCCTTAAGTCTCTTAATCGTGACGATTTTCAAGCTAGCATTGCTCGTGCAGTGAGCGCAGTCACAGACCACGCAAAAAAGAAAAGTAATTAAACAGTCCCTTATTCTCATTTTTATCTAGTCTGGTTTAGCCTTTCTTAAGAAAAGGTATAGATGCATATCTTACAAAAGAAAGGCTGTGTCCCTATGCTACGGACCATATTAATGATTATTGGAGCAATTGTTGTGATTAGTTTTCTTGTTTCCCTCATTTTCTAATTTCAAATATAGCAAGCATTTCTCTAAGAGAAATGCCCTTTTGTATTAAATACGTAAAACTGCTCTCTACGATTTAACAAAATACCATACGCAACTCATAACAATTAAAGGCGCTTAATAAAAAGCGCTTTCTCTTTTAAATATACCAGTATTCAAATCAATCCAAAAAACGTCAGGATTTCTGAGCTTCTTCCATTCTGAGAAGCCAAATGCAGGATTATAATGATTTAATAGCAATGCTAGAAGATTCCCATGGGTGACTAGCACCGTGTTCTCCATTGTTGAGGAACTTCGTTACATACCGCCAAGATTCTCTGTGTTGCTTCATTAGACGTTTCACCCCCCGTTAACTTCCTATCTTTATAAAGAAAACTTTCCTGTAGTGGTGACTCCCAGTCCATAAGTTTTTTCGTCGTTAATACACGTTCTTTTAACCTATTATCTGTTTCAATTGGAATATTTAAATGTCTAGCAGAGGGTTCAATCGTTTTTAGCGCTCGTTCATAAGGACTTGTAATGATACGATCAATTTTTTTAGTTCCAAAAAAATGAATTAACGATGCCGCATCTTCCTTCCCTGTCTTCGTTAATTTTGCATCTGGATCTTGCCCTGTTGCTTCCGCATGACGAACAAGATAAAGCGATTGTCCCATTTTCACACCTCATATTCTTCATAAATGATTCTCGCTTAAGTATTCGTACGAAACAAGAACTTTTAATGGATAAATAAGCCTCGCATCGAGTTGTTCAAAACAAGCAACAAGCTCTTCTTTTTTTATCTGTTTTTGAAACAGCTCAATCAAATATTGTGACTGATTAGCAACGCTAAAGCGCACGTCCAAAATTAATGAGCAGCTTACATTTTCCTTTCTTCATTAATTATCATTTAAAGGTTCTTTTGTATCATATACGCCGCAGCTAAATAAATAGTTCATACAAAGAGGATAATTAGCCTACTTAAAGACTAATTACCCTTCTGTAATCTACTTATTTTTCATTTTTGGATCAAGTGCATCACGTAACCCGTCTCCAATCATATTAAAGCCTAATACAACGAGCATGATCGATAGACCTGGGAACAATACTGTCCAATACGCGTTTTGGATGTATCCACGAGAATCAGCAAGCATCCTGCCCCATTCCGGTGTTGGCGGGCTTGCCCCCATTCCTAGGAACCCTAATGCCGCTGCTTCTATAATCGCAATCCCAAATCCTAGTGTTCCTTGTACGATGATTGGCGCCAAACTGTTTGGAAGAATATGATGGAATAATATTCTTCCATTTTCATCCCCTGTGCTTTTGCAGCCATAATAAACTCTTCCGAACGAAGGCTGATCACTTTTGAGCGGACAATCCTACCGAAGATCGGTACATTAATAATCGCAATCGCTAACATTGCATTTTCTAATGATGGTCCTAAAATCGCAACGATTGCGATTGCAAGTAGAATACTAGGGAAAGCAAGCATCACATCAAAGATACGCGAAATAATCATATCAAGCCAGCGTCCATAATAACCAGCAACTAAGCCTAAAAATGTTCCAAATATGAGTGCCCCACTAATGGCAAATAAACCAATTAGTAGAGAGATTCGTGCACCATAGGCTACTCGCGTAAAGACGTCACGCCCTAAGTCATCTGTCCCAAACCAATGATCACCTGATGGGGGCATAAGACGAGCCGCGGCATCTGGACGATCGATCGTATAAGGTGTTAAGTAAGACGCGAGAAAAGCATTAAGATAAATCCTACGATAATCACAACACCAACAATCGCTAATTTGTTTTGAAATAAATAATAAAACAGTTCGCCCCAAGGTGACCTTACTTTTTCCTCTTTTATATAAGGGCGCTTAGGAGGTGGTGATGCTACTGGTCTTGAATCCACGAAACCACCCCCCTAATCATATTTAATCCTCGGATCAATCGAGGCATAGAGCAGATCCACAACTAAGTTAATTAGGATAAAAATCGTTGCAACGATAAGAATGCCAGACTGAATAACTGGATAGTCACGGAACGTAATCGCTTCATATATATATCGACCAATTCCAGGCCAACTGAATATTGTTTCAGTTAAAATAGCTCCACCAAGCAAAGCACCCATTTGTAACCCAACAACAGTTAACACTGGGATAAATGCATTTTTTAATGCATGTTTGTAAATAACGATAAATTGCCCAGAGCCTTTTGCATGAACAGTTCGGATATAATCAGAACGAAGGACTTCCAACATACTTGACCGCGTCATTCTTGCGATAATAGCCATTGGAATCGTACCAAGTGCGATCATCGGTAAAACAAGATGGCGTAAAGCCATAAGCGTATCATCAAAATTACCTTGTATAATCGTATCAAGAATGTATAAATGAGTTATACCTTCTATTGGATCTCGGGGATCACTTCTCCCAATCGCCGGAAACCAGCCGAGCTCTTGAGCAAACACCCACTGTTCCATTAAAGCAAGCCAGAAAACTGGCATCGAAACACCGATCAAAGCAATGACCATACATGCATAATCAAAAATCGAGTTCTGTTTCCACGCACTGATAATACCAGCATTCACACCAACCACAATCGCAAATAGCATCGCAAACATCGTTAATTCAATTGTTCCTGCTAAATATGGCCACATTTCCTCAATGATCTCATTGTTTGTTCGAAGGGAAACCCCTAAGTCCCCTGTGACTAAATTCCCTATGTATCCTCCGTATTGAACCCAAAAAGGCTCATTTAAACCGAGCTGTTCTTCAAGTGCAGCGACAGCTTGAGGTGTTGCTTGTTCACCTAAAATGGTTTGCGCTGGGTTTCCGGGAATCAGCCAAATAATCGAAAATGTTACTATTGTCATTCCAATCAAAACAGGAATAAGCAAAAGAAGCCGCCGTAATGCATAGGCAAACATACCGTCACCTCATTTCTATGATCTAAAAAGACAGACAGCGGCGATAACGCTGCTGCCTGCACGCTGACTCTTTTTTAGAGAACGTTAATTTGCGATTTCTACATATTTTAAGCTCTCACTCGTAGATGGATGAGCACATATCCTGAAATGGTATCGGCACCTGCAAGAACTGGAATTGAATGAACAAGAGGTACCATTGGTGCGTCTTCATGAATGAGCACTTGCGCTTCTTCATACAATGCAGCACGTTCGTCTTCATCAATTGTTGAACTAGCTTCATCTAGCAGCGCATCAACCTCTGGATTGCTATAAAACGTTTGGTTGCTTCCTGGGATGCCATCCGTTGAAAGCAAACTACCTAAGAAATAATCTGGGTCACCGTTAACGCCAGACCAACCGAGCATAAACATATCCTGATAGCCAAGCTCGATCTCTTCTAAATATACAGCCCATTCTTTCTCAACAATGTTGGCATTAATGTTTAATTCACTTAATTCTGCTTGAATTAATTCTGCAGCTCTTGCAGGGTTTGGCATGTATGGACGAGCAACAGGCATTGTCCATAGATCAAAATCAAATCCATCTTCATATCCGGCTTCTGCTAGTAGTTCTTTCGCCAAGTCAAGATCATATTCGTATTCTTCTACTGCATCATTATGTCCAAGATAATCAACTGGCACTGCGTTTGCAGCTGTCGTTGCTTGACCACCGTAGACAGAAGTAATCAGATCTTCTTTGTTAATTGCATGATTGATTGCTTTACGTACTAATGGATCATCAAAAGGTTCTACATCTGTATTAAAACCTAGATAGCCAATGTTATTTGGAACACGTTCATACACTTCGTACCCTTCTGTATTGTTCACTTGCTCAATATCATCTGGTGACAAACCATCCATTAAATCAATTCCACCTGAAAGCAATGTACTTAGACGAGAAGAGTTATCACCAATTACTTGGAATGTCACACCATCCAATTTCGGTAACCCTTCATCCCAGTAATCTTCGTTTTTTGAAAGCTCAATCGTCGAATTCTTTGTCCAATTATCAAACACAAATGGACCTGTTCCAACTGGATTTTCGTTAATATCAGAACCATATTCCTCTAGAGCAGCCGGAGATGTAATAGCAAAGTAATTCATTCCCATGTTCTGTAAGAAAGAACCGAGTGGTTGATTTAACACAAATTCGACTTCGTAATCACTGAGTACGTTAATTTCTTCAATCACATGGTCTTCATCCCCAGCAAAACCACCAAATTGAGTGCCGTACACGCTATAATTATAGCCTTCATCTGTAAAAGCATAGTCATGGCTTGGATCAGCCAACGCTCAAAATTTATTTTGACTGCTTCTGCATTAAAATCAGTACCGTCATGAAATTTCACACCTTCACGAAGTTCAAACACATAGCTTAAACCATCTTCACTCGGTTCCCAATTTGTCGCAAGACCTGGAGAAAGTTCAAATGAGTCTTCTTCAAATTCAATCAACGTTTCAAAAATTTGCTTGGTTACTCGAGACGATTCCCCGTCCGTAACAGAAGACGGATCAAGCTAACTGAGTCACCTCCACGAGCGAAGATTAATGTACCACCATTGCCTTCACTCGTTCCGTTTTCAGAATCTCCGTCCCCATTATTGCCGTTGCCATTCTCATCTCCACTGGTGTCTTCTCCTCCGCAAGCAGCAAGAACAAAGACGGATAGAAATGCGGCCGATATCAAACGTAGATGTACTTTTTTCATTAATGTTAGCTCCTTTTAATTGGTTTCATTGTATAAATGACAAGCTGCATACTGATTTGAATCGACTTCACGCCAAACGGGTACTTCCGTTTTACATATTTCCATACAAGAGGGACAGCGCGTATGAAACGTACAGCCGCTTGGTGGGTTTGATGGACTTGGCACGTCTCCTGTTAATAAAACTCGCTCTGACTTTACATCCGGATCTGGCACAGGTACTGCAGATAACAACGCCTGTGTGTACGGGTGCTTTGGCTGCTCATACAGAACATTTTTATCAGCCAATTCAACCATTTTCCCAAGGTACATTACACCAACTCGATCACTTATATGCTTCACCACGCTAAGATCATGGGCGATAAACACATATGTGAGTTTAAATTCCTCTTTTAATCTTTCCATTAAGTTTAAAATTTGTGATTGAACGGATACATCTAGGCAGAGACGGGCTCATCGCAGATAATTAATTTCGGATTCATCGCAAGTGCTCTTGCAATCCCGATTCGTTGACGTTGTCCACCACTAAACTGATGAGGATAACGTTTGGCATGCTCTTGTCGTAAACCTACGACCTCAAGCAACTCATTCACTCGTCTATTTCTCTCTACCTTTGATAATATGCCGTGGACTTTCATCGGCTCTGATATAATTTTCCCAACTGTATGACGCGGGTTTAGTGACGCATATGGATCCTGGAAAATAATTTGCATATCTCGACGTAGTTTACGCACTCGTTCGGTAGAGAGCGTTGTAATATCTTCCCCGTTAAAGATGACTTGGCCTGACGTAGGCTCAATTAAGCGAAGGATTGACTTGCCTGTCGTTGATTTGCCACAACCTGACTCGCCAACGATTCCAAGAATTTCACCTTCTTTAACTGAAAAAGAGACACCATCAACCGCCTTTACTTCACCTACTTTGCGAGATAGAACCCCACCAGTAATATCAAAGTACGTCTTTAAATTGTTTACTTCCAAGATTGGCTTAGCCGACACTCTCTTCGCCCTCCTTGTACAGCAGACAACGGCAAGTATGACCTGCATTCAATTGCAATAACTCTGGATCTTCTACAAAGCAAGCATCAAATGCGAACTCACATCGATCGGCAAATCGACAACCTACTTCAATCGAACCTGGACGTGGCACGGTGCCAGGAATGGAGTAAAGCGTTTGTTCTCTTTCTGTCAGCTTAGGTAATGAGCGAATTAACCCTTGCGTATAAGGGTGTTTCGGATCTTTTAATATCGTTCGTGTCGTTCCTTCTTCAACTACTTTGCCTGCATACATAACAACAACGCGATCACATATATCAGCAACTACACCCAAATCGTGTGTAATAAACAGAATCGCGGTTCCTTGTTTTTCGTTTAACGATTTCATTAGGTCTAGTATTTGTGCTTGAATGGTTACATCAAGTGCAGTTGTTGGTTCGTCGGCGATCAGTACTTCAGGTTCACAAGACATTGCCATCGCAATCATGATGCGCTGTCTCATCCCGCCTGAAAGTTGATGAGGATAGTCATTAACAACTTCTTCTGCCCTAGGAATACCGACCATTTTAATTAAATCAATTGCTTTTTTTCTCGCTTCTTTTTTATTGATTTTGTTATGATTGCGTATTGCTTCCACAAGTTGGTTGCCAATTGTAAATAGTGGATTAAGGGATGTCATTGGCTCTTGAAATATCATTGAGATCTCTTTACCACGCAATTGTTTCATTCGTTTTGGTGAGGCTTTTGCCAGATCCTCTCCTTTAAACAAAATCTCACCGCGCGCAATTTTTCCTGGTGGACTAGGAATCAACTTCATAATGGATAGAGATGTTACACTTTTGCCACAACCTGATTCACCGACAATGCCTAGCACTTCCCCTTTTTGGACATGTAAACTTACTCCGTCAACTGCAGGACCTTTGAACGGCCAGATTGAAACGTTGTTTGTAGGTCTTTTAGCTCAAGCACAGATGGTTCCACTCGCAACCCTCCACCCATTTTTAATTTTGAAAATATATCATTAAAGATACAAAAAAGTGTCCTATAAGACAATGTTTTTTGACTTTTTAAATAGTTTATGTTGTTGGGAAATTTATTATGATTACCATATCTATCTTTTT
>BAXC01000134.1 GCA_001310375.1 Bacillus sp. JCM 19041
GGGGGAAAACGAATTCGACCTGTTCTTGTTTTATTGGCAGGGAAATTTGGAGACTATAAACTAGATCGACTTAAGCATATAGCAGTCTCTTTAGAGCTAATTCATATGGGTTCTTTAGTCCATGATGATGTGATCGATAACGCCCCTTTAAGAAGAGGGCATGAAACAGTGATGTCACGGTGGGATAATCGCGTAGCCATGTATACGGGAGATTATATCTTCGGACATGCAATTGAAACAACAAAAGCGTTTAATGAACAACGTGTCCATGTGATTATTTCTGACGCGATGAACCAGATGTGCCGTGGTGAAGTTGAACAAATTCGCGACCAATATAATTGGGATCAGAATTTAAGAACGTATTTTCGTAGAATTAAACGAAAAACAGCGTTGTTGATCGCTGTTAGTTGTCAATTGGGTGCGATTGCAGCAAATGTCACTGAAGACTTACAACAGAGGATGTACTTTTTCGCTTATTTCTTAGGGATGTCGTATCAAATTATGGATGATATCTTGGATTTCGTAGGTACGAATGAACAACTTGGGAAACCAGCAGGAGGCGATTTAAGACAAGGAAACGTAACATTACCTGCATTGTATGCAATTGAACATACTGTTGGTTTCAAAGAAATGCTACAACAACAGCTAACAAAAAAATCATCACATACAATTGACATGGAACCAATTTTAGAGGCGGTGCGTTCATCCGGTGGAATTGAGCATGCCCAAAAAATGAGTGATCGTTATTTGGCTAAGGCGCATGCCTTGTTAAGTGAATTCCCGGATTGTGACGCAAAAAGACATCTAACGCAAGTGGCGGCATATATTGGCCGCAGAAAATATTGACCAGCTTATTGTAAAGCTGGTTTTTTGTGTAGAAAATTGTAAGAAAATCAAACTATTTTTATTGTTAGCGCTTACTTATTTTGCTATACTATAGAGGTTGGTTTTTTATTCTAGTTAAAGCGAGGTTTTACTTCATGGAACGTACATATGTAATGATTAAACCAGATGGTGTGCAACGTAATTTAATTGGAAATATTGTCTCTAGATTTGAACAAAAAAGGTTTTACACTTATAGCCGCAAAGCTTGTCTCATTAAGTGAAGAAACAGCTAAAACACATTATGGTGAACATAAAGAGCGCCCATTTTTTGGCGAGTTAGTTGAATTTATAACATCAGGTCCTGTTTTTGCAATGGTGTGGGAAGGTGAAAGTGTTGTTAAAACAGCGCGTCAACTAATTGGGCTACAAATCCATTGGAAGCTACGCCAGGCACTATTCGTGGTGATCTTGCGATACAAGTGGGTATGAATGTTGTTCATGGTTCTGACTCTGTAGAGAGTGCGGAACGTGAGATAGGCATTTTCTTTGAAGAAAGTGAATTGTCGACTTATAAAAAGAGCGGAAGCGAATGGGTTTAAAACACATCTTCGGATGTGTTTTTTGTTTTTATACCGTCAGCGAGGTCGAGTTCATGATAAACTTTAACTAATGTAATAGAAAGGGTGGACAAAGCAAAGATGATAGACTGCTTTATTAATGCATGAATACATATGGAGATTATGAACAATTCAAGCAATTGTTTCATCATTTAACGGGAATACAGCTTGATGCTTATAAGAGACCACAAATGGAGAGGCGGCTACTTTCTTTATGTGAAAAAAGGCATTTCGCTACATTAGCTGAATATGGTGAGGCGTTGAAGAGAAATGAAGCGTTACTTGTAGAATGCGTAGATAAAGTGACGATCAACGTTTCTTCTTTTTTTCGTAATTATAATCGGTGGCAAATTCTATCCAAAACAATTTTGCCGCTTTTAAACAAGAATCAAACGGGTTTGCGTATTTGGAGTTCCGCTGGTTCAACTGGAGAAGAACCTTATACACTTGCGATTATGTGTGATCTTGCGAAAAGGAGTCTGGAAAATGGGGTCATTATGGCAAGTGACATTGATGAAGAGGCTATACTACAAGCGGAAATTGGACGTTATAAGTCTCGTGCTGTAAAGGAAGTGCCTGAATCTATTATAAAGGATTACTTTGAAGAGGTAGAGTCAGGAGTAGTTGTAAAAAAACATATTCGAGAAATGGTAAAGTTCTCACGAATTGACTTATTAAATGATGCTTACCCTAAACGATGTGATCTGATTGTCTGTCGGAATGTATTGATTTATTTTACTGATCAGGCCAAAAGAGAAATTTTTATAAAACTAAGTAATGCTCTCGTGCCAGGAGGAGTTCTATTCGTGGGTAGCACGGAACAGATTTTTAAGCCAGAACAATATGGATTAAAGGCAGTTGCTCCATTTTTTATCAAAAAATAGAATTGAAAAAACAAACCATTACTGATATAATTTAACGCGTAGAAGCAATGAAGTGTATTGGAAAATGAAAGGATGTTGACAGTGAGGTTTTTAACAGCAGGTGAATCACACGGGCCCCAATTAACAACGATTATTGAAGGTGTGCCGGCGCAACTTCCGTTAACTGCAGATGATATTAATGCAGAGCTAGCACGACGTCAAGGAGGATATGGTCGTGGTCGAAGAATGCAAATCGAAAAAGATCAGGTACAAATTTTAAGTGGTGTTCGGCATGGATACACAACTGGAGCGCCAATTACCTTTGTAGTAGAAAACAAAGACTGGAAAAATTGGACAAAAAATTATGGGTGCTGAACCAATTACAGAGCAAGAAGAACAAAAAATGAAACGTAGATTAACAAGGCCAAGACCAGGCCATGCAGATTTAAACGGAGCGATTAAATATGGACACCGTGACATGCGCAATGTACTTGAACGTTCATCAGCAAGAGAAACGACTGTTCGAGTTGCTTGCGGTGCACTTGCTAAAGTATTACTGAAAGCTGTTGGCATTGAAGTAGCAGGACATGTGCGTGAGATTGGTGGAATCAAAGCAACAGACATAGATTATACGTCTGTTTTAGATCTGAAAAAACGTTCTGAAGCTTCAGAGGTTAGATGTTTAGATAAAGAAGCAAGCGAACTAATGAAGAAAGCAATTGATCAGGCGAAGCAAGATGGCGATTCAATTGGAGGCGTTGTAGAAGTAGTTGTGGAAGGAGCGCCAATTGGATTAGGTAGTCATGTGCATTATGACCGAAAGCTTGATGGGAAAATTGCTGCTGCAGTAATGAGTATTAATGCTTTTAAAGGCGTTGAGATTGGTATTGGTTTTGAAGCAGCTCGGTTACCAGGGAGTCAAGTTCATGACGAAATTGAGTGGAATGAAGACGATGGGTACACAAGAAAAACAAATCGATTAGGTGGTTTTGAAGGTGGTATGACCAATGGCATGCCAATTGTTGTAAAAGGAGTTATGAAACCAATCCCAACACTTTATAAACCATTACAAAGTGTTGATATCGACACAAAGGAACCGTTTGCTGCAGGGGTTGAGAGATCCGATAGCTGTGCCGTTCCAGCAGCTTCTGTTGTGTGTGAAAATGTTGTTGCCTGGGAAGTTGCGAATGCAGTGATGCAAACATTTGGATCTGATCAGCTTGCTGTTTTACAAGCAGCTGTCAAACAGCATAATAACGCAGCCAAGGAGTTTTAAAAGATGTTGATTCAAGTGCCCACACCTTCAAAGAAATATGAAGTGGAAGTGCGTTCTGGATTGTTGAAAGAAGCGGGGAAAAAGATAGAAGTAGTTGCCCCAGCTTCTTCTTATTTAATTGTCGCTGATGAAAATGTTGCGTCGCTTTACTTAAAAACGTTAATTCATTCTTTTTCAAAAGAAGTACATTTTTTTCTTGTACCAAGTGGTGAGCAGTCGAAATCGATAGAGATGTTTGAAAAACTATCGGCTCACTGTCTTGAACAGGGACTGGACCGCTCTGCCGTTATTGTTGCTTTAGGTGGCGGGGTAATTGGAGATTTGGCTGGCTTTGTTGCAGGAACCTATATGCGTGGAATTCGTTTTGTTCAAGTGCCGACATCATTGCTTGCTCATGACTCCAGTGTCGGTGGAAAAGTAGCAGTTAATTTAAATAAGGGCAAGAATATGATTGGTGTGTTTCATCAACCAGAGGCTGTCTTCTTTGATACTGGCTTGCTTAAGACGCTTCCGCAAAAAGAATGGCGGTCCGGTTTTGCTGAAATTGTTAAACTTGGTCTAATTTCTGACGCCTCTTTTTATTATTGGTTGCAAGAGCATATCCTACATTTAGAGGCAGTTGAAGAAAACATTTTAACAGAGATGATTGGCAGAGCAGTACAAATTAAAGCGAATATTGTTAGTGAAGATGAACGTGAACAAGGAATTCGTGCTTACTTGAATCTAGGTCATACACTTGCTCATGCTATTGAAGCAGAAATGGGATATGGTGGTATTACTCATGGAGAGGCTGTGGCAATCGGTATTCGTTTTGCTTTAAAAGTAAGCAGCAAGTTTTTAGGAAGTACAATTGCTGACGAGGGTTTTACTGAATGGTTTAACGCATTAGGTATTCACTTCATATACCAAAAGAATTAGATCCAGAACGGTTACTCGAGCGAATGCGAACGGATAAAAAGGCAACTCATGGTAAATTAATGATGGTCTTACTTGAAAAAACAGGAGCGGCATGTGTTAAAGAAGTGCCTGTTGATGTAGTACGAGCAATGCTTAAACAAGAATTGGAGGAGGAAATATGATTCGCGGAATTCGTGGTGCGATTACAATCGAAGAAAATGAAGCGAAACAGATTGAGGTAGCAACAGAAAAGGTTGTTCGTGAGATGGTGGAGCTTAATCAAATTGATCCAGAGTCAGTTGCCCAAGTTATTATTACCGCGACCACAGATATTGATGCTGGATTTCCTGCTAAGGCATTGCGGAACATAAATGGATGGCAATATGTCCCGGTAATGTGTGCGCAAGAAATACCAGTTAAAGGTAGTTTGCCAAAGTGCATTCGCGTTATGATGTCAGTAAATACAGAGTGTAATCAAAAAGCTGTCAAACATGTGTTTTTGGAAAAGGCAAAGATGTTGCGTCCAGATTTGATTGGTGAATAATTATTGTGGAGATGGTTGACGCGTTTCAGGAATTCAGTTAAACTATTTTGCAAGTAATAGTTGAGAAGTTAGTTAGAGTTGAGATTAGTTGAGAATGAGTTGAGCGGAGTAGAGTAGAGTGGAGTGAAACATAAATAAGCGCATACTGCGTTTTTTAGCATACCTTCTTTTAAAGGCGGTTCTGAAACCGTCAACCCTCCAACCGCTCTTCATTTTCACAGAATTAGGAGTGTGAAAAATGAAGAAAACCTCTTTTAAATCTTTTAGTCAAGCACACTTGCAGTACGGTTTAAGTAAGTACAGGAAGATGTGTTTGCTGATGGATTAACACCTATCCAAATGTTCCAGATTTTTAAAGAAACAGCTGCTTTTTTACTAGAGAGCAGTGATGCGGAATCTGAATGGTCTAATTATTCGTTTATTGGTTTGAAGCCAATTTATGAATGTAAGGAAGACAGTGGTCATTATAAAACAGTTTCTACCCAAACAAACAAAATAATTGTTGAAGCAGATTCGTTTGATGAATGTTATAAGCAGACGCTCCAGTTCTTAAATCCAGAACCAAGTGGAAATGACATTCCATTTCAAGGCGGTGCCGTTGGGTATATTAGCTATGAGGCTGTACGCGAAATGGAGCCAATACTTAATAAAACAAACAAGGATTACGAAGGCTCGAAAAGGCATTTTATCATTTGTGAACAAATTCTAGCTTTAAAAGAAAAAACAAAGGAATTGTCATTAATTCAGCATGTTGAAACTGATGGTTGTTCTGCTGCAGACGCATATCACTATGCAAAAACGAGTGTCAAACAGCTTATTTCAAAACTGGAGCACCCGCCCCCTGCTTCGCTGCTACCGTTGCAACCTGTAAGTGCGAATTCAATGCCTGTCACATCAAATTATACGAAGCAAGGGTTCATCCATGCTGTTCAATTAATAAAAAAATATATTCAAGCTGGAGATATTTTTCAAGCAGTCTTATCACAACGACTTCAAATGAACGTAACAGTAACGGGTTTTGATCTTTACCGAGTGCTCCGCTACATTAACCCGTCCCCTTATATGTTTTACATCAAGGTGGGGCAAAAAGAACTAATTGGGAGTTCCCCAGAAAAATTAGTTGCCGTGGTTGATGGGCATGTGGAAGTTCATCCGATTGCGGGGACGCGAAAACGAGGCGAAACGAAAGAAGAAGATGACAACCTCGCAACTGAGCTACTAGAAGATCAAAAAGAACGGGCAGAACACCATATGCTTGTTGATTTAGCTCGAAATGATGTCGGAAAAGTTTCCACATATGGTTCTGTAGAAGTACCTACTTTTCTAGAAGTCGGCAAGTTTTCTCATGTTATGCATCTCGTTTCTAAAGTAACCGGTAAACTAGCACCTTCAAAAACCGCAGCCGATGCACTAAAAGCGGCTTTTCCAGCGGGGACGCTTTCTGGAGCTCCTAAAATCCGTGCGATGCAAATTCTCGATGAACTTGAGCCTACAAGTAGAGGTATATATGGTGGGGCAATCTGTTATTTGGATTTTAATGGGAATATGGATTCGTGTATTGCCATTCGTACGATTGTACTTGAATCAGGCATTGCGACAATTCAAGCAGGGGCTGGTGTTGTTTCAGACTCTGACCCTGAAAGCGAATATGAAGAAACGTTAAATAAAGCGAAAGCTCTCATTCGAGCGATTGAGCAGACAGAAGCAATGTTTGGAGCTGCGGTGGTGCATCATGATTAAAGAGATATTAACTAAGTGCTTGAATCATGAGACATTATCAGAGCAAGAGTCAGAGCAAATGATGCTAGAAATGATGACTGGTCATTTAAAAGAAAGTCAGGTCGCGAGTTTACTCACACTGATGAGTTTTAGAGGAGAGTCGGTTGAGGAAATAACCGGTTTTGCAAGAGCGATGCGTCGATTGTCAACGAAATTGCCAAATCGTGTTGAAGGAACAATTGATACATGTGGAACCGGTGGAGATGGCCTTAATACGTTTAATGTTTCAACGGCAACGGCTATTGTACTTGCTTCAATGAATATCCCGGTGGCAAAACACGGCAATCGCTCGGTTTCTTCAAAGAGTGGTAGTGCAGATGTTTTAGAATTGCTTGGCATTGATATTCAAGCGACAGCAGACTCAGCAGCGACATCACTCAAACAAAAAGCTTTATGCTTCTTGTTTGCACCTAACTACCACCAATCGATGCGTCATGTTGCGAATGTGCGCAAAGAGATTAGCTTTCGGACTATTTTTAACATCCTTGGGCCGTTAACGAACCCAGCTGAAGCGCGTTATCAATTATTAGGTGTTTATGATGAAGCAACCGCCATAAAAATGGGGCGTGCACTTATTCAATTAGGTAGCGAACATAGTTTGCTCGTGACAGGAGCTGATGGTCTTGATGAGTGTGCAATTCATGGAGATACACATGTGGTGGAAGTTAGTGGAAAAGAACTGATAACGTATCGTTTCTCTCCTGAAGATGTTGGATTGGCTACGGGTAACCTGTCTGATATCCAAGTGAACACTCCCCAAGAAAGTGCCAAACTGATAATGGATGTGTTTAATGGAACTGCGCCAAATGCCGCCTCAGACATCGTTGCTTTAAATGCAGGTGCGGCTATGTATGCTCGCAATGATGTAAAGACGATTGCTGAAGGAGTACATCATACAAAGAAGGCAATCGAATCAAAACAAACGCTGCGCTATTTAGAACTGCTAACGCAATCAAACAGGGGGAGAAAGCATGCTTAAAGAGATTATTGAAACGAAGAAAAAGGAAATAGAAGCACTGAAGTTACCGGATTATCGTTCCTTTCCAAAAAAAAGTTTGCGAAAATCTCTCTTATCCCCTGTCCATTCACTTGGGTTAATTGCAGAAATTAAGCGAGCGTCTCCTTCAAAAGGCATGATCGCTGAACATATATCTCCAGCTGCAATAGCAAAAGTATATGAAAGCTCTGGTGCTTCAGCAATTAGTGTACTAACTGATGAGCACTATTTTAAAGGTAACCGTGCTTATATAGCGGAGGTGAAGCAAGTAACTACTTTGCCAGTATTGCGGAAGGATTTTATTATTTCAGAACTGCAAATTGAAGAATCGGCACGCCTTGGGGCAGATGCATTGCTTTTAATAGCAGGCACTGTGGAAATGGGGCAATTACACGCCTTATATAATAAAGCATATCAGTTAGGAATGGAATGTTTAGTCGAAGTTCATAGCGAAAAGGAATTGAATCGTCTTTTAAGCCATTTTACTCCAGAAATTATTGGGATTAACAACCGTAATTTAAACACATTCGAAACATCGTTGGTTCAAACGGAGCAAATGGCGGCATTTATTCCTGACGGTGTTGTCATTGTATCAGAGAGTGGGATCCATCACGCAAACGATATAAAAAGGGTTCAAAAAGCTGGTGCGAATGCAGTTTTAATCGGTGAATCTTTAATGAGGGAAGAAGACAAGGAAAAGGCAATTCGAACTCTTTTTTCTGAAAGTGCAGTGACAGAATGAAGTTAAAGTATTGTGGACTCCATTCGCAGGAAGATGTTTGCATGGCTGCAGCATCTTCCTGTCATTATCTAGGATTTGTTTTTGCCGAAAGTAAAAGGAAAGTCCAAGTAGATGTTGTTGCTAATTGGATTAAAAAAGCGAAGGTTCATCAACAACAAACGGTTGCTTTATTTGTGAACGAAAATCTTCAAAACATACAGCAAGTAATGAGTATTCACTCCTTTGATGTGATCCAGCTACACGGAATTGAAACTCCATGTTTTGCTAATCAGCTCCGAGAAGAAACATCGGCGAAAGTGTGGAAGGCCATTCATCATGAAGAAGGTTCACTGGATTTAATGAGAAGCTTTAACGACTGCATCGATGGATATATCGTTGATTGCCGATCTAAGAGAGCTTGGGGAGGGACGGGAGAATCGTTTGACTGGAGAGAAGTTCCTCGCTATCTGGAAGAGGGACAACGTCAAGGTGTCCCCGTATTCATCGCAGGTGGAGTAAACCCTGGTAACGTATCGGAGTTAGCGAGCTATAAACCTGATGGCATTGATGTTTCTAGTGGAATTGAGATAGATGGTAAAAAAAGTGCGATGCAAATGAGTCGTTTAGCAAAGGGAGTGGGAAGAGATTATGGGATTAAAACAGTGCCGAATAGTCACGGTCGTTTTGGTGATTACGGTGGACAATATGTCCCTGAAACATTGATGTCTGCGATTGAAGAATTAGAAGCAGGTCTAGATAAAGCAATGAATGACGCTACTTTCAAACAAGAATTAAATGAAGTATTACAAGAGTATGCTGGTAGAGAAACGCCACTTACGTATGCGGCAAATGTAAGTGAGCGTATTGGTGGAGCGGCTATTTATTTGAAACGCGAAGATTTACTCCATACAGGTGCTCATAAATTAAACAATGCATTAGGCCAAGCGCTTTTGGCTAAACGAATGGGGAAAACAAAGTTAGTGGCAGAAACCGGTGCAGGACAACATGGTGTCGCCACTGCCACGATTGCTGCTAAATTTGGCATGGAATGTAAAGTCTTTATGGGTGTTGAAGATATGGAGCGTCAACAACTTAATGTATTTAGAATGGAACTACTAGGGGCAGAGGTAGTTCCAGCCGAATCTGGGAGCCAAACGTTAAAAGATGCAACAAATGAAGCGATTCGTTATTGGGTCGCTCATGCGGAAGACACATTTTATTTAATCGGTTCTGTTGTTGGTCCTCACCCTTATCCAAAGATGGTTCGTAATTTCCAACGGATCATCGGTGATGAGTCGAAACGCCAAATACTCGATCGGACAGGTAAATTGCCAGAAAAGATTGTTGCCTGTGTCGGCGGGGGCAGTAATGCAATTGGTATGTTTTATCCTTTTTTGGAAGAAGAAAACGTGAATTTAATCGGAGTTGAGGCTGCAGGACTTGGTACAGAAACGAACAAACATGCAGCAACGATTACAAATGGAAAGAAAGGAATTATCCATGGTTCTTTAACGTATTTGCTTCAAGATGAAGCAGGACAAATTACTGAACCTTATTCGATCTCAGCTGGATTGGATTATCCTGGAGTAGGGCCAGAGCATGCGTATTTGGCTGATGTAAACCGAGTCGAATATAAAGCAGTGACTGATCATGAGGCGCTGGAGGCTTATCAATGCTTGCAAAAGAAGAAGGTATCATTGCAGCGATCGAATCTGCCCATGCGCTTGCAGAAGCATACAAACAAGCCAAGGAAATGTCAAAGGATGAAACCATTCTTGTTTGTTTATCAGGCAGAGGCGATAAAGATATGCATACGTTGCAATCCGTATTTAAGGAGGGGGACAAATGAGCGATCGCTTAAGCAATGCATTAAAAGCAGATAGGCTGTTCATTCCTTTTATAACAGCGGGGGATCCAGTTCCTGAAGCGACAATCGATTTAGCACTGGCATTGGAACAAAGTGGTGCCCATGTGCTTGAATTAGGCATTCCTTATACAGACCCACTTGCGGATGGCCCAACGATACAAGCGGCATCAAAGAGGGCGCTGTTAAATGGAATGACACTTGCACAAGCGATGGAACTGGTCCCTCAGATGAGGAAACAAGGCTTAACCATACCTGTAATCGTATTTACGTATGCCAACCTTTATATCAATATGGATTTGAACGCTTTGTAGAGACAGCATCAGATTATGAAATTGATGGGGTTTTAGTACCGGACCTACCTTTTGAAGAAAGTAACGTTTTTGCAAAGAAATGCAAGTCAAATGGATTAGCATTAATCTCGCTTATTGCACCTACCTCTAATGAGAGGATAAAAAAGATTGCTTCAACAGCACAAGGGTTTTTATATTGTGTCTCTTCTCTAGGTGTAACCGGGACACGGAAAGAACTACACCCAAAACTCCAGAACTTTTTGGATCTTGTGAAGGCGGAGGCGAAAATTCCTTACGTGGTTGGCTTTGGTATAGGCGATTATAAACAAGTCGAAGAAATGAATCATCATGCAAACGGTGTCGTCATTGGCAGTGCAATAGTTGAGCAAGTTGGAAAGCATGAACAAGCTCTAAAAGATGAATCTAGCAGATCAGAAGCAGTAAATGAAATCAAGGAATTTGTTAAGAAGCTGCTCTATGCCCCGCAAGTACGGTAAATTAATGTTGCCAGCATAGCGCTTTTTTCGTAGGATTACTAGTAAGACTAATAGAGGTAGGTGGAAAAAGAATATGTATACAAAAAAACAAATACAAGGATTGCCGGCTTATGCGCCAGGAAAGCCGATTGAAGATGTAAAAAGAGAGTATAACTTGGAAACAGTTGTGAAGATGGCATCAAACGAGAATCCTTACGGGGCATCTTCTGCTGTAGCAAAAGCAATTTCAGCTGCAGCGGGAGAAACTGCTCTATACCCAGACGGTTATGGAACAGAGCTTCGGCAAGCATTGGCATTAAAGCATGGGGTTGCTGAGAAACAGATTATATTAGGAAATGGTTCTGACGAGGTCATTCAATTCTTATGTCGTGCGTACCTGACGTCAGAAACAAATACAGTGATGGCTACTCCTTCTTTTTCCCAATATAAACTAAATGCGACGATTGAAGGTACTACCATTATTGAAGTACCTGTTAAAGATGATGGATCCCACGATCTAGACAAGATGCTCGGAGAAATTAATGAAAATACGCGAATCGTTTGGGTATGTAATCCAAATAACCCAAATGGCGTAGCAATTGATTCAGATTCATTTGTTGCATTTCTCAAAAGAGTACCTAACGACTGTTTGGTTGTTTCAGACGAGGCATATTTTGAATATGTAGAAGGAGAAGATTTCCCAGATAGTATTGCCTTAATGGAGCAATTTCCTCAGCTTGTCGTGCTTAGAACATTTTCAAAAGCATACGGACTAGCAGGACTTCGAATTGGGTATGGTATTGCTCAGGAGCCAATCGCCCAAGCAGTAGATCCAGTAAGACCTCCATTTAATAATAATGTAATAGGACATACTGCTGCACTTGCTGCGCTATCAGATGAAGAATTTATCAAAATTTGCCGTGAAAAAAATGGTGTAGAAAAGGCGAAGCTACGTAACTTTTTTGAAGAACTAGGCATGTTTGTATATCCTTCAGAGACAAATTTTCTTATGATTGAAACGGGAATACCTGGGAATAAGCTATTTCAAGCGTTCTTAGAAGAAGGGTTTATACTCCGTTCTGGTGAGGCATTAGGTTATCCAACTGGTATTCGTATCTCAATTGGAAGTGCTGCAGAAAATGATGCATTTTTAAAGGTTGCTCCGGGAATAATTGAACAGCTCAGTACAAAAACAAGCATAGAGAGAAAGAGGCAGTGGTGGTTGGAATGAAACGTGAAGTTTTATTATAGGTATGGGTTTGATTGGTGGCTCAATTGCGCTCTCCATCAAACAAGATA
>BAXC01000135.1 GCA_001310375.1 Bacillus sp. JCM 19041
GTATACGCCTCCAGTTACGCTTGCAAACAAACGTTTGTTACAAGAACTTTGTTCATTATAAAAAGACATTAAAAAGGTCGAAAGCACTGCTTTCGACCATAACTGTTCTCTTAATTATCAGGTATACGTATTACTACCATGTTTTTATTAGAGATAATGGGCATTAAAATTTTGCTCTCTCGTATTGCTTTGGAACATCAATCGGTAGTTTAAGAGAACTACCTGCTGATAGGGCCCAATATGGGTTTGTTAGAAGCCGCGGCCGATGGCGACGAGATCAGCATCGTTAGTACGTATCGTTGCGTCTGCAAGGACAGGGTCTTCTAATTGACCAACTGAAATGACCGGGATATCGAGTGCGTTTTTAATTTTACGGGCAAGAGGGACTTGGTAGCCTCCAAAAGTACCCGGGAAACGGTTTGGTGCTGGCTGTCCTTCGCCACCAGAACTAACGTCTAACACATCAACACCGGCTAGCTGAAGGGTTTTCGAGAATTTAATTGCATCATCGATCTCATAACCGCCATCAACGTATTCTGTTCCGGAGATTCGCATGATGAGTGGCATTTCTTCTGGGATGACGCTTTTAACAGCTTTAATAATTTCTGTGGCAAACAATGTCCGATCTTGCCCGTATTGGTCAGTACGTTTGTTTGTAAATGGAGATAGGAATTGATGAATTAAATAGCCGTGGGCACCGTGAAGCTCAATGGTATCAAATCCCGCTTCTACTGCTCGGAGCGATGCTTCTTTAAATTGTTGAACGATTTTCTTTATCTCTTCTTCCGTCAGTTCCTTTGGTTCTTTAAATGAGTCATCAAACGGTATCACGGAAGAAGAAACGGGGATATCAGCATCCTCTGCTTTACGACCAGCATGGGCAATTTGAATACCTATTTTCGCTCCATATTTGTGGGCCTGTTTAACAATTGGTTTAAATGCATCACGGTGTTTATCGCTCCAAAGGCCAAGACAATAATCGCTAATTCTTCCAACTGGATCAACATTTGTCATCTCGACAATAATTAATCCGACGCCACCTACAGCTCTGCTCGTATAATGCTGCAAATGCCAATCGGTGGGAACTCCATCTTTATTCATTGCGGAATATTGGCACATAGGTGACATAACGACACGGTTTTTTAGTTTTAGACCTTTTAAAGAAATAGAGTCCATTAAATGGGGCATAAAAACCTCCTGTTTATATAAGATGATTCTAGTAAACAATACCTTTGTTAATAACACAAATTTTATGCTTCACCTATTTCTTAACGG
Organism: Bacillus sp. JCM 19041; assembly: GCA_001310375.1. Classification (GTDB taxonomy): domain Bacteria; phylum Bacillota; class Bacilli; order Bacillales; family Bacillaceae_D; genus Shouchella. The sequence continues at coordinate 1,276 of BAXC01000135.1, forward strand.
AGGTATTTAAGAAGCTATTTGTTTTTTAAAGGGGTAGGATGGGTATAGTTAAAGAGTAGACAAACAATCCAGGAAGGATGAAAAAAATGAATGTACTTGTAATAGGAGCAAATGGACAAATTGGAAAACACTTAGTTCAAAAGATTGAGCAACAAACATCCCATACAGCTCGAGCAATGTACGTAGAACGGAGCAACAAGAAACATTTGAAGAATCAGGAGTGGAAAGTGTAATTGGCGATTTGGAAGGCTCTGTTGATGACTTGACTGAAGTAGTCCAAGGTTGTGACGCGGTTGTCTTTACGGCTGGATCTGGTGGCCATACAGGTGCGGATAAAACAGTCATGATTGATTTAGATGGAGCAATTAAATCAATGGAAGCAGCGAGGAAAGCAGGTGTGAAACGCTTTGTCATTGTGAGTGCTATTGGCGTGCACAAAAGAGAAAATTGGATGGAGAGCGCTCCATATTATAGTGCTGCTAAACACTATGCAGATGAGTGGTTAGTGAATAGCGGACTTGATTATACGATCATTCGCCCAGGTGGGTTAACGAATGATGAGGGTACTAGAAAGGTGAAAGTTGCAGAGGAGTTGGATAGAGGGAAAATACCACGAGAAGATGTGGCGAATGTCATTTTAGCGGTCCTCGAAGATGATACTACAGTTGGCAAATCGTTTGACCTAACTAGTGGAGAACATGCTGTTGAAGAAGCGTTACGTTCGATTTAGTGAGATAAATTAAAAGCGCGGCTGTAGTTACAGCCGCGCTTTTAACCTTTACGAATGATCTTTTGTAAGTGGGCTTTCCTGAACAGTTAACCTGAAAAGTCCAGCTTCTTTTGCGGATCGTATCGCAATGTAAACAAATGGACCAAGAATTAATCCCATCACTCCAAAAAAGACAAAGCCAAAATACATTGATAAAACAGTTGGTAATGCGTTTAAGCCAATTGAATCACCAAGAACTTTAGGTTCAATAATTCTACGAATAATAAGCAAGACGAGCGCTAATACCATTAGCTGTACGCCCATCGCCGTATTGCCAAGGATGATAACAACTAGCCCCCATGGAACTAGAATTAACGCGGGTCCGACATAAAGTGGGATGATATCTACAACCCATATTAGGATTGACATAATTAATGCAGGACCGGGGGCAATAAATAAGAGACTTACATAGCATACAATGAATACACCGATACTAAGTATAAACTGCGCTTTCCAATAACCTAAGAAAACCTTGCCCATTCTGCGAAAGACGAACTGCAATTTTTGTGATGTCTCGTCTTTAAATAAATTGAATCCATTCGATAATAATCGAGGCAAATCCAAACTAAATAAGAAGAGAGTAATAATGTAAATAAGCGCAACAAATAGCAAATTAGGAATGGATTGCAACCAAGAAGCAAGCGTTGTAATGACTGTTGCTGTAAAGCCTAATGTTGCATCTACTGCAGTTGTTGATAGGCGCTCTAGCTCAGCAATTATAGCTGAACCTTGTGGAATCCGTTCAAGCGTTTCCTGGAAATTTCGAATAACTTCATCTGCGAACTGTTGGATTTCGAATGCATACTGGGGAACTTGAAGTGTCCAGCCATATACAGATTCTACTAGGTAACGGATTGATATGTATAAGAGAAGCCCGCTTACTAATAGAAAAGAAAGAAAAACTATGGTGACAGGCAGTAACCGTCGTTCGCTTTTCATTTTGCGCTTCAAGAACTTCACAAATGGCTCAAAAATCATTGCCGTCAAGAGAGCCAATAATACAGGCATGAATGCCGATAGATTAAAATAAATAAATAATCCCGCTGCAACTACTAGGAGCAGCACAATGATTTTTTTAACAATTGATTTGTTTAACAATAGACAACCTCCTTGTTACACAATACATAACGTGATTAAATGAAGCCTTGCTTCGCTAGGGGGCTATCTCTTTTAAGTCACAGGAAGGTCTTGTGCCAGATAAAAACTAATTCTTATCATTCATTATAGCTCAAACCGGATAAACTCAAAACGAAAAAGTCCGGATTTTATATTTTTTCTTAAGTCGCTCATTTAATAGCTGCATTGTAAGCGTTTTGCGCAACTAAAATTAAATGTACGAGAAAACAAAAAAGAGGAGTCCGTTTATGATTCACGGACTCCTCTTTCTCTGCATATAATTTTTATTGTTTTTTGTTACGTGAGACAGCAAAAATAATCAATCCGACAATAAATAAAGCACCAAGGATAACAGAAATCCATAGAACAGTAGAGCCAGACTCGGTTTCATCAGTCTCTGAAACAGTCTCGGATTGAGTGGTCTCATCATTACTTTCTTCGGCATTATTAGCTGCATCTTCTTCTGCGGTAAGTTCATCTTCTGGAGTTGCATCTTCTGGTGCATCTACTGTAAATGAAAAGCTACCATCGATTGCATGAGTATCAGCGCCAATGTTCTCCCAATCAACTCTGTATGTTCCGTTTACAAGTGGTTCTTCTAACTGAGCTGTGATTGAAGTGTCTTCAACATCTACATTGCCAATTTCAACCTCTTCCTCTGTTTCTTCATTCCAGACTGTCAAATCTCCAGTTGCTATGCTGCCGTCAAACGTCACACTAATTTCTGTTACAACATCACTGACTTCCTCTTCATCCCCTGGAGTGGAAGATTGATAATGAGAATGTGCTGATGCGATCTGCGGAAACAAGATAGCTAGTGTTAAAACCAATAATAGACTGAGTTGTTTTTTCATTTTTAATTCCCTCCAACTAATTGATCATAACAAGAATACCAAATAAATGTGAGCTCGTAATGAAATCGACTATCGTTCGAAAAATGGTCACGATTGTCATTCTCGCCAAAAGGGGGATATTCAAACGTCTAACACTTATTCAAATGATTGTCGTACTTTCTCGTTATTTTACGAAGACGAAATGCAAATCTAATGCTAGCAACAGTTAAACCTATAATAATTCCAGTCCAAAAACCAAAAGGACCAAGTTCTGTATAATGAGCTAAAATTCACCCTATAAGAATACCAATAATCCAATAGGAGACAAAAGCAATTGAAAAAGGTATGATGACATCTTTGTAGCCTCTTAATACGCTTTGTAACGAGGCTTGCGCTTCATCTGAAAACTTATAAAAAACAGCAAAGGTAAAATTGGAACGTGTCATGAGGGAATTGTTTTTTGCGTTTGCTATATTTTTTCAGTACGATTCGATTAAGTTTGTGGAATAAATGCTGCGCCAAATCGTTTGTGGAAAATCATAAAACGTTAAGAGATAAGGTTTTCTTTCAAAGATTTCACAGCTCGAGGATAGACTTTCCCCCATTTGGCAATAAACCACTTAAGAGCATCTTTTCCTTCCTGCTTGTTTGCTGATCGATAGACTGAAAAAAATCGACCGTTTGCGATGTACAATGATAGTCATACATTCGCTCTAGTGTAGGTCCGTGATTTCATCTATAGTGACTTCCTTTTTCGTGCCATTATTCATTTACATAAGATATTTTACGCTCTCAAGCCCATGATTAGAACGACGAGAGCCAATGCTACTGATAAGAAAAGAGTTTGCATTGCGAAATGCGCGATTTCTTCATTTTTTTCTAAACCAGTTTTATCCGATAATTTGGGTGACTGAAAGCAACCCGCCCACAGCTACCATGATTGGCATCCACAGACTTGAACTAATTGCAACACCCGCAAGATCGTCTGTACCAGCTCGGTCGGACATCATTGTATCAACGACATTTATAGCTGTATACCCAACTTGAGTAACTAATATTGGCTATCTAATGGCGAGCATTAATCTTATTTTCTGTTTTCTTGATGTGGTTGGATACATCCACCAAGGGTTCTTACAACTCCCTGCAGCATAATGGAGGATTAAACGTACAAGCTAATCGTACCACTAACGATAAGGGAGAACACGAAATGAAAAGAAGTCCGATTGTTTTGATTGCTGTAGCAGTAGCGCTGGTTTGTATAATGAGAAGTAAACCTCAAAAACGGTTTATTACTGATATAGATACTCATACTGAGTTTGGAGATGAATTAACACCATTCATCAGTGACGGTATAAATGCCCAGTCACAAATGGGTCGTTTAATAAGAGAGCTTTTGCAATAGCAGATTGTGCTTTTACATGCTAGAATGAGACAAGAGAAAATGGTAAGAGGTGTTTCCTAGATGAATTCAATGTGGGAGAATACGATTGCGTACATAACAAACTTTCGTTGGATGGATTTGCTTATCGCAATTGGTATTTTTTTCGTTTTTCTTGTTTTTCGCAAATTGTTTACAAAATATTTGTTTCGTATAATTTTAGGCTTATCAAGAAAAACACATGCAACATTATTAACGCAACTGCTCTTATCCTATGAGCAGCCTTTACGGGTGCTATTTGTTGTAATTGGTGCTCGTGTAGCACTTTCAAGCTTTGGGGTCAATGTGTCTGACAGTACTATTTTAAGTAATCTTTTTTCAGCAAGTCTAGTCATCCTTGGAGGGTGGGGACTTTACAATTACGTATCTACGCACGGGACATTTATGGCGTTTACTAAGCAAAAATTACAGCTAAACGACGATCATATGTTGATTCCATTTATATCAAATATTCTTCGTTTTGTTGTTATTGCCCTTACGTTTGTGACGGTGTTGTCTAGTTTTGATGTTGATGTCAACGGTTTTATTGCGGGGCTCGGCCTTGGGGGGTTAGCGTTTGCACTAGCTGCACAGGAGACCGTGGCTAACTTCTTTGGTGGAATTGTGATTATAACGGAGAAGCCGTTTAAAAAAGGCGATTGGATTTCTTCTGCTTCGGTTGAGGGAACGGTTGAAGATATCACATTTCGTAGTACTAAGATTAGAACCTTTGCTGATGCAGTAGTCGTTGTTCCAAACAAAACCCTTTCAAATGAGGCGATAACAAACTGGTCTGAGATGAATATGAGGCGGGTTAATTATTCAATTGGGGTTGGACAGGAAACAACGAGAGTTGAACTGGAGCACGCCGTACAAGAGATCCGCAAATTAATAGTAAGCCATTCAGGTGTAGTATCGGATACAGTGATGATTTATTTTGATGAATTTGCAGAGTCAAGTTACAACATTTTTATCTATTACTTTACAAAAACAGTGTCATGGTCAGAGTGGCATGAAGTTAAAGAAGAAATCAATTTTGAGATCTTAGATATTCTTACTCAAGAAGGGGTTTCTGTTTTAAAACCGATTGTTGTCTTTGATCAACAGGAACATGAGTATCAACTAGAAAAAGCTGAAAGCAATTAAACAAATACCCTTGCGTTTTTGCGCAAGGGTATTTGTTTTTCAGCTATCTTTCCTAATGTGTAAAGGTCAGCTATAATAGTATTGACGAAACATTTGATTATTCTGCTAATAGTATGCATTTCATAAGGGGGAGCCGATTTATGGAGGCAGATAATATAGATGAAGTATGTGAATATTGAGGAAGTGTTGCCTGGATCTGCGCTTGGTAAAGCCATTTTATCGGTTGATGGTCAAGTATTACTGAATAAAGGTGCTTCATTAACAACAAAACATCTTGTTCGGTTAAAGAAATTTGGTATTCAATCTTTGCCACTTGAAGGAGCGGTTGTTAAAGCAGTAACAGAACAAGCATTTGATTTTAAGCAACAGACGCTAGCATTTATAGAAGAATCCGCTCGCTATATTCAAGGTGAAGTCGAGTGGAAAAAACATGTTCGGGCACTTTTTACTAAAGTGGTTGAATCGAAAATGGTTAAAGATTATTTATATTTATTGCAAAAATCAAGCGAATCTTTATATACCCATTCATTGATGGTTGGTCTTATTTCTATATCACTTGGTGTTCGTCATGGATTAACAGATGAGCGAATTGAACAGTTGGTTTACTCTGCTTTATTTCATGATATTGGGAAAGTTGTTTCCGAAGCTTATAATGAGGCTGATACACTTCTTGGGGCAGATCATACTTGGCGTGGCTATAATTATTTAATTGACCAACAAGGAGTAGACAGTGTGGTTGCCCATGTTGCTCTAAGTCACCATGAAAATATGAGCGCTACTGGTTTTCCACGAAAGCTTGCAGCTGATTCGGTGCATGATTATGCTAAGATTGTTGCAATTGCTAATACATTTGACCGTCTAACTCACCGTCGTGAAGGTTTGTCTATGATGAAGCCTGATGAAGCATGCGAGTTTATGTTAGCATTCACAGGTAAGCGCTTTAATATTAATTTTATGAATGTGCTTTTGCATAGCGTTTTGCTTTATCCAACCGGTAGCCAAGTCATCTTGTCTAATGGAGATTATGGTATTGTTGTAGCTCAAAATTACGGTTATCCCCACCGACCGATCATTAGTATTCTCCACTCAAAAGGAGGTATGCAAAACATTGCAGTAGAGACTGTTAATTTAGTGAAAATGAATACTCTGTTTATAAGTGATTTTATTAATTAAAAGCGAACCTTGTGTTCGTTTTTCTTGTTCATTAAGAGGGAGATTTAAAATGGTTATTTTTATTCAAGTTGTTTTACCTGTGTGCATTGTTTTTATTGCTGGTTTTTTGCTTCAGCGCGCTTTTATGCTCGATATTCGATCAATTTCAACTGTAGCCATATACATAATGACTCCTTGTTTAGTTTTTCGTACTTTTTATGTATCACCATTAGACATTGAGTATGCCTATATGATTGTGTTTGCTTTAGTTCTGATGTTTTCATTAATCTTTTTGGCAAAGTGTTATGCGCGATTGCGGAAGTTAACTGTGAATGAAGAAAGTGGCATGATCTTAGCGACGGCTTTCATGAACGTTGGAAATTACGGGACACCAATTATCTTATTTGCCTATGGCGAAGGTGCATTCGGTCTTGCCGTTTCTTTTATGGTTCTGCAATCGATTCTTATGAATCTTTTTGGTGTCTATTATGCAGCAAAAGGGAAAGCGCCTATATCAGGGGCAATAAAAGCCATTTTTCGAATGCCGGCTACATATGCAACGGTTATAGCGCTTTGCTTTAATGCATTATCTATCTCAGTACCAGCTAATTTGTTTTTGACAATTGATATGATCGCTGAAGCTGCAATTCCTACAGTGATGTTAATTTTAGGAATGCAGTTGGCGATGATTGAATGGCATGGCTTTAAGTGGGAACGAATTAGTACTGCCATTGTATTGCGGATGGTAATTTCTCCGGTGCTAGCTTTTGCCATTGTTTTGTTCCTTCCTATCAGTGATCTATTAGGAAAGATACTGATTGTATCTGCTGCAATGCCGAGTGCGGCTACTATTGTTATGTATGCTGTTCAATTTGATGCACAACCAAAGCTAGTGTCAACTATTACGTTAATGACCACATTGGTTAGTTTATTTTCAATAACGTTTATTATTTGGATTTTAGGCTAGCTGATTGCATTTTTTAGCGACACACTTTATCATAATGAACAGTAACATAAGGAGGCTACACAAATGAAAATGATGGATGCAAACGAGATTATTCAATTTATTTCAAAAGCAGAAAAGAAAACACCTGTAAAAGTACATATAAAAGGGCAGTTAGACACGTTAACTTTTGGTGAAAATGTACAAGCGTTTATTACTGGTTCTGTTGGTGTTGTTTTTGGTGATTGGGGTGAAATCGAAACTGTACTTAATGAAAATAAAGCGGCAATTGAAGACTATGTTGTAGAAAACGATCGTCGTTACTCAGCTATTCCACTTCTTGATTTAAAAGGAATTGAAGCACGTATTGAGCCAGGCGCTATCATCCGTGATCAAGTAGAAATTGGAAAAGGCGCTGTCATTATGATGGGGGCAAGTATTAATATTGGAGCAGTCATTGGAGAAGGCACAATGATCGATATGAATGCGGTCCTTGGAGGTCGTGCAACAGTAGGGAAGAACTGCCATATTGGCGCGGGTTCTGTACTCGCTGGTGTAATTGAACCACCATCTGCGTCTCCTGTTATTATCGAAGATGGAGTTGTTGTAGGTGCAAATGCTGTTATCTTAGAAGGAGTTCGAGTTGGAGCAGGTGCAGTTGTTGCTGCTGGCGCGATTGTGACAGAGGATGTTCCTGAAAATACGGTAGTTGCAGGAACGCCTGCACGTGTGATAAAAGAAATAGATGAGAAAACAAAAGGAAAAACAGAAATCAAACAAGAACTTCGTCGTTTGAACGAAGATTGATATGAAACAGCAGCTTTGCCCCTTGGCAAAGCTGTTTTCATAGGAAGAGGAGTGGCTTAGTCGTGAATTGGATTGAACGTGATAATCAAGCAATCATGTCAACGTACGGGCGTTTACCGCTTGTCGTAAAAGAAGGACAAGGAAATTATTTAATTGATGAGGAAGATAATCGTTATTTGGACTTGATAACAGGCTTGGCTGTTAATGTTATTGGCCATTCTCATCCTGAAATTACAAAAACATTAGTGGAACAAGGAAGCAAATTCTTACATATTTCGAATTTATATGTAAACAAACCAGCTGTAGAATTAGCTGAAGAACTTAGTAATTCCACAATAGGAGGAAAAGTTTTTTTTGCGAATTCTGGTGCTGAAGCAACAGAAGCTGTTATAAAGTTAGTTCATAAATGGAGTAAAGTAAATGAAGGCAAAAAAGGGATTGTCGTACTTAAACAAAGCTTTCATGGACGGACGCTTGGTGCATTAAAGTTAACGAGACAACAAGGAGTATATCAAGATTTCCCGTTACATGATTTGCCGGTTTTTGAAGTGGAAGCTGAAAACCTTGAGGAATTGGAACAAGTGATTCAACAACAACAACCAGCTGCTTTGCTTATGGAACCAGTACTAGGTTCTGGCGGTGTAGTTCCATTGACGGAAACGTTTATTAAACAGGCCGCGGGTTTAAGCAATAAACATGGGATGCTTTTCTGTATGGATGAAATTCAAACAGGCATGGGACGAACAGGCGAATTGTTTGCATATATGCATACAGATATAAAGCCGGATGTGATTTTGTTTGCAAAAGGAGTTGGGGGAGGATTGCCTTTAGGAGGACTAATCGTAAAACCTGCACTAAATGATCTTTTTTTTCCAGGTGATCATGGAACTACGTTTGCCCCCTCTCCACTAAGTAGTGCTCTTGGACTAACAGTATTAAAAGTATTAAATACAGGTGTATTGGAACAGAGTAAGAATATAGCAGCTGTTCTGCATCAGCAGTTAGCCCAACTACAAATGGAGTTTCCGGAAATTCTAGGTTCCTTTAGAGGTAAAGGAATGATGATTGGCCTGCCAACAAAACTTAAACCAGAAGAGGTAAAAGCACTTCAGCAGATAATGATTAAAAAAGGCATATTAATCGATATCACACAAAAAACAATCATCCGATTGCTTCCACCACTTACACTTACGCAACAAGAAGCAAATCATTTTATTCAGGTTTTCCGTGAAGCAATGCAAGAAGTCAACGGGGGGTTGTTATCATGAATACATTGGACCCCTTAACATTACGGCGCAACTTACACCAAATTCCGGAACTTGGATTCCAAGAAGTGAAAACACAACAGTTGCTTCTTGAAACGATTGCTGCCATGAACCAAATGTATCTGCAAGTTAAAACGTGGAAAACGGGAATCTTTGTCAGAGTCGAAGGTAAGTCTTCCTATACGATTGCGTATCGTGCAGATATGGATGGACTGCCTTTGAATGAAGAAACAGATCTCCCGTTTCAATCATCACATCCAGGAGCGATGCATGCGTGCGGCCACGATATGCATATGGCAATTGCAATGGGGATTCTTAGCCATTTTAGTGAAGAACAACCAGACTGTACTCTATTATTTATTTTTCAGCCTGCTGAAGAAGGACCAGGTGGAGCAAAACCAATTTTAGAGGAAAACGTATTAGCAGATTGGATTCCCGATGAAATCTACGCACTTCATATTGATCCGAAATTACCAATAGGGTCGATATCAACAAAACCTGGTTTGCTATTTGCAAATACATCTGAGTTGTTTATTGATTTTAAAGGGCAAGGTGGGCATGCGGCATATCCACACACGGCAAATGATATGGTGGTGGCAGCTGCGCATTTTGTTACGCAAATACAGACTATTATTTCAAGAAATATTGATCCTCTTGATTCCGCTGTAGTGACAATTGGTGTGATTGCGGGAGGAACAAAGCAAAATGTTATAGCAGAAAACGCACGAGTTGAAGGGACAATTCGAACACTCTCTATTGATTCAATGAAGAAAGTAAAGGAGAGAATTGAGGCGTTAATTCAAGGGTTGGAAATAGGCTTTCAATGCGAAGCAAGATTGATTATGGCGCAAATTATTGTGAAGTTCATAACGATCCAGTGTTAACAGAATCATTTCAGTCCTTTACTGAAAAACAAGAAAACGTCTTTTTTGTTAAAGCAAAAGAAGCGATGACTGGGGAAGATTTTGGCTATTTTTGAGAGAGATTCCAGGCATGATGTTTTGGTTGGGTGTTGACAGCGATTTTGGACTTCATGATCAACGTTTAAACCCAAAAGAAGAGGCAATTCCATTAGCTATTACACATATGGTCTCCTTTTTAAAAAATAAAAAAGGGAAATAGTGTTATGAACATTGTTAGTTGGTGAATAACCTTACTCTTTTAGCACATACTAGTGCTATCTAAAAAGGGGGTTATCACCATGGCAAAAATTGGGGTTCAATCAGGTCTTTCTGACGTTCAACAGGAGTTGCAAGGAATGGGTTATGATGTAGTACAAATTAATAATGAAGAAGACGGACAAGGTTGCGATTGTTGTGTTGTCTCTGGAAGAGATCCAGAGGTTGCAGGAGTTAGTCCACAAGGCGATATGAGTATTGTTTCGGCTGATGGTTTGACCGCTCAAGAAATCGGTCAACGTGTCCAACAGACTTTGCAAAACCAATAAAAAGAGGCTTTCATGATATGCTCCCTCCCAAAGTAGACACTTAAAAAGTGAAAACTTTGGAGGGAGCTTTTTGACGAGAAAATTAAAAATCGAACTGAGCCTCTT
>BAXC01000136.1 GCA_001310375.1 Bacillus sp. JCM 19041
GTTGATTCACTGTGGCAACTTATTGTGCTTCGGTTTATATTTGGTTTAGCAGTTGGTGGATTAATTCCTTGTACTACTGCTTTTATTCGCCAAGCATGTCCAGTCTCAATGCAAGGAGAAGTGTTAGGTTATAACCAAAGTTTTCGGTTCTTAGGCAATGTATTAGGACCTGTATCTGGAGGTTTAATTGCAGCAAGCATTGGAATTCCGTACGTTTTTATCCTGGCAGGAATATTGTTTCTATTGACGGCAGCAGTCCTTATGTGGATGCTTCATTCACAAAAAGGTGAAGCAAATGATGAAGAAAATGAACAACCAAAAAAAGTAGCCTTTCGTAAGAAGGGCTACTAAGCTAGTTGTTGAACGGGAACTAACTTGTGGTTTTTCGCAGGTTAGTTTCTTTTATAGTTTATGTAAGTAAAGGTATTGTGCATAGTCGTTTCTCTATGATTAAATGACCAAATTAAAGACTCTTTTATCAATTGATGAAAGAGTCTAAGGCTGCTAGTGGATCGTCCGAAAGACACCAACAACTTTGCCTAAAATGGTGCAATTTTCAAGAATAATAGGCTTCATTGATGAATTTTCAGGTTGAAGTCGAATGTATCCATCTTCGCGAAAGAAACGTTTAACCGTTGCTTCATTATCGTCAGTCATCGCGACAATAATATCGCCGTTATTAGCGGTTGGTTGCTGGCGAACGATCACTTGATCACCGTCAAAAATACCAGCTTCAATCATACTTTCACCTTGGATAACCAATGCATATGTGTTGTCGTAACCTGCCAAATGGTCAGGCAAAGGCAAATAATCTTCAATGTTTTCTACAGCTGTAATTGGATTACCAGCGGTTACTTTCCCGATAACAGGAATAAAACTTGCTGTTTCTTTCTTAAAGTATGAATCGTGGTCTTTATTGAGTTCTAATTCTAGTACTTCAATCGCCCGAGGCTTTGTAGGATCTCTGCGGATATAGCCTTTCTTCTCCAAACGCGCTAGATGCCCGTGAACTGTTGAACTGGAGCTAAGCCAACTGCTTCACCGATTTCACGTACGGAAGGCGGATAGCCTTTTTTCTTTACTTCATCTTTTATAAATAATAGAATTTCTTCTTGTCTATTTGATAGTTTTGACATTAGTTCACCTGCTTTCTTCATCATTGTCTATTAAAACTTTAACATATCGAACATACGAACGCAAACATAAGTTCTAAAAACTATTGACACGAACGATCGTTCCTATTACTCTAGTAACAGAACAAATATTCCTAGGAACGGGTGATCGTATGAAGCGACAAGAATGGAGTTTGGTTTTTATTGGTATACTGACGGTTTTATTTATTTTTTCTAGCTTGGTTTATTCAGGTAATGATGTTGATAACTTTGACAACAATAAGAATGAAGCGATGAATGAATACTCATCGTATGATAAACTGTTTGTGATTGATCAGTAGGGGGATGTATGGTGCAAAACAAGCAGGGAGCGGTAATATATTGTCGAGTAAGTACAAAAAAAGAAAGTCAAGAAGCATCTCTTGCTAGGCAAGAAGAAGAACTGAGAGGAATTGCTTCATTAAATGATCTTTTAGTGGTCGATTGTTATAAAGAGCAGGCGAGCGGTTATAGCCTGGAGCGAGAGGGGCTTTTTTCTGTGTTGGATTTGGCAAGACAGAAGCGATTCTCCCATTTGCTCATAACAGATGACACGCGGATAGGACGAGGTAAGGCGAAGATTGCGTTACTTTACCAATTTAAGAGATATGGTGTTACTATTTTTACATTAAGTAATCAAGGGGAACTTGTATTATCTGAAGCGGACGAAATGGTTTTAGAAATTGTTTCGCTTGTTGAGGAATATCAGAGGAAACTTCATAATTTAAAGATAAAGCGAGGGATGAGGCTGCTGTGCAAAAAGGGTTTCGACCTGAACAGAATTTAAAGCACGCTCCAGCAGGAGGTAGAGAAGCAATGGAACTACCAATAGCAGAAATTATTTCATTGCGCAGTAAAGGTCTGACATTTAAAGAAATTGCAATGACGTTAAATGGGCTTGGCTATGAGTGTTCAAAAGCAACTGTACATAGGCATTATCAAAAATATGTTAGGACAAACGGCTAATCGTTTGCCCTGTTTTTTGGGCATGCTATCATTAGTTATGAAGAAAGAAAGGTGATTTTTTGTTACCAAAAGAAAAACTAGAACGCATCAATGAGCTTTCTCGTTTATCAAAGACCGAGGGATTATCAAAAGAGCAACAAAATGAGCAAAAAGCGTTGCGTAAAGAATATTTAGCGACTTTCAGGCAAGCATTTACTAACCAGCTTCATTCAGTAAAAGTTGTTGATGATGAGGTAGTGATGTAACCCCACAAAAGTTAAAAGATAGCAAGGCGCAAAAACGAAAGCCATTGCATTAAGGATGTACAAGCCTTTACTTTGGCTTGTGCATTTTTTTAGAACGTTTATGATGGATAAGTACGAATTGAGTTAGAAAGGGTGTTTTCCAATGACAAATAAAGTAGAAGAATTAGCCATTAATACGATCCGGACGCTTTCAATTGATAGCATTGAAAAAGCGAATTCTGGTCACCCAGGTATGCCAATGGGGGCTGCTCCGATGGCACTTAATTTGTGGGCTAACCATATGAACCATAATCCTGCTAATCCCAATTGGACAAATCGTGATCGTTTTGTTTTATCTGCCGGTCATGGTTCTATGCTTTTATATAGTTTACTCCACTTAACAGGTTATGATGTGACGTTGGATGATCTAAAGTCATTTCGTCAATTAGGTAGCCGAACTCCTGGCCACCCAGAATATGGACACACTCCAGGGTTGAAGCAACAACTGGACCACTTGGCCAAGGAATTGCAATGGCTGTAGGGATGGCGATGGCAGAAAGACATCTGGCTCATACATACAATACGGATGAACATCAAATTGTTGACCACTACACGTATGCAATTTGCGGTGACGGTGATTTAATGGAAGGCGTATCTGCCGAAGCAGCATCACTTGCTGGTCACTTAAAATTAGATCGTCTTGTTGTTTTATATGATTCAAATGATATATCGCTTGATGGTGATTTGCATGAATCTTTCTCTGAGAGTGTAGAAGAACGATTTAAAGCATATGGCTGGCATGTTATTTACATTGAAGACGGTACGGACATGAACGCTATTCATAAAGCACTAGAAGAAGCGAAAGAAGTTAATCGCCCGACTTTAATTGAAGTTAAAACGGTGATTGGCTTTGGTTCACCTAATAAATCGGCTAAGTCTGCTTCACATGGTGCTCCCCTTGGAGCAGATGAAGTGGCACTGACTAAAGAAGCGTACAAATGGACGTTTGCTGAAGAATTTCATATTCCAGAAGAAGTGAAAGAGTACTTCTTGTCTGTTAAAGAAGAAGGGGCAAAGAAGGAAGAGGAGTGGAATACTCTTTTTGCAGCTTATAAGAAAGCAAATCCTGAACTTGCTGAACAATATGAGCGTGTACACTCTGGAGAATTGCCAGCAGAGTTCGACCAAGAATTACCTGTTTATGAAGCTGGCAAAAGCTTAGCGACACGCGCGTCTTCTGGTGAAGCGTTAAACGCATTGGCAAAATACGTACCAGAGTTGTTTGGTGGATCTGCTGATCTAGCTGGTTCTAATAAAACCACATTAAATGGTGAAAGCAACTTTGGCCGTGATAATTATTCTGGACGTAACATTTGGTTTGGAGTACGTGAGTTTGCTATGGGTTGTGCGTTAAATGGAATGGCACTTCACGGTGGTTTAAAAGTGTTTGGTGGAACATTCTTTGTGTTCTCTGATTATGTTCGACCTGCGATCCGTTTATCTGCACTAATGGGTCTTCCAGTCACATATGTGTTAACGCATGATAGTGTGGCAGTGGGAGAGGACGGCCCAACACATGAGCCAGTTGAGCAATTAGCTGCATTACGTGCAATGCCAGGTCTAAGCGTCGTTCGACCTGGAGATGGAAATGAAACAGCTGCGGCGTGGAAACTTGCTTTAGAGTCAACGGATAAACCGACTGCACTTGTCCTTAGCCGTCAAAATGTGGAAACACAAGTTGGGACAGATACGAAGGCATACGAAGGCGTGAAAAAAGGTGCGTATGTTGTGTCAGAAGCAAAAGATAAGCCAAGTATTGTTTTACTCGCAACGGGTTCGGAATTACCGCTTGCAGTGCAAGCACAGAAGAAACTTGCTGATGAAGGTATTGATTCATCTGTTGTCAGCATGCCAAGTTGGGATCGTTTTGACGCCCAACCAAAAGAATATAAAGATGCAGTTATCCCTAAAGACGTGAAAGCTCGTTTAGCAATTGAAATGGGTGCCTCTCTTGGATGGGCTAAATATGTAGGTGATGAAGGTGACACGGTTACAATCGACACATTTGGTGCTTCTGGCGCAGGAGATGCAATTATTGCAGAGTATGGTTTTACGATAGAAAATGTAGTTAATCGTGCAAAAGCATTGTTAAATCGTTAAGACAACAGAAGAGACTCTTATAAGAGTCTCTTTTTGTCTTTTCGACAAAACTAGAGGTCCTCTTTCACATAAAAAGACAGTTATTTCAACAGGAAACCTGTATACTAATGCAAAAGAGTTCGAATGCTCAAAATGTTGGAGGCGATTTCACAATGAGGCACTATGAACTTTATTTGTTAAATAATGAAGTAGCTTCTTCCTATTCAGGAAAAGAGGCCAAGCTGTTTCAGCTTTTTGCGGAGAGAGCACAAGCAAGTGAATTTGAACGAAGCCTTTACGATAAGCAAGTGAAGTATATTACGAATCCATTGCCGCAAACTAAGTTGTATCAGGCTTTATTCAATCGGTATGGGTTTGAAAAAAGCGATTCATATCTTATTTTTTCATCATTTAATAGTACAAATCGCTGTAAGGTGATGATCGAAGAACGGAAAATTTGCCTAGAAGCGTTAGGGGATTTAAGCGCAGAGACGCTTGTTTTTGATTTATTTAAGCCGGTTGATCCACATTTATTTGCTGTAAATGTAAAGGATGGACGATTTGGATGGCTTCAACCTCATGAGAGACAAAGCGTGCTTTAAGTGTGGAGTTGTTGTTATAAGACTTGGAAGCCGCTTGATAACGAGTGGAGTTTGTCACATTACTAACAACTGTCTTTCTTTTGAAGTGTGCTAAAAGCACGCTTTTTTCTTTGCAAGTCCTTTTAAAAGAAGAATAGCTCATGTATAATAGATAAGGTTGGATAAATGTAAAATGATGAACTTGCTTGAAGGAGGACATAGAAATGGTTTGGCATATTATCGGTTACACTGTCGCTGTTTTAGCAGGGGTGGCAATTGGCTTTTTTATTGCTCGTAAGACTATGATGTCTTATTTGAAGAAAAACCCGCCAATTAATGAACAAATGTTACGTGTTATGATGCAACAAATGGGACAAAACCCATCACAAAAGAAAATTACTCAAATGATGAAAGCAATGCAAAAGCAACAGTCTAAATAAGAGAGAGCACCTCGCCTATTGGCGGGGTGTCTGTCATTGATCGAGTATTTCAGAAAATTGGCTTTATGGTTAAGGTGGTGTAGGCTATTATGCGTGTTTTTTTAGATTTAAGTTGGTTTTTTAGACGACATTGGCTTGCCTATCTCAGTGGCGTGATTGTGCTAGCCGTTGTCTCTTTTTTATCGCTCGTTCCACCGAGGGTTATTGGAGCGGTTGTTGATCTTATTGATACAAATTCATTAACACAAACAATTTTGTTGCAGTATGTAGGTTTAATAATGGGCATTGCTTTGGTTTTATATATTTTACGTTTTATTTGGCGAATTCTTATTTTTGGCGCATCTTTAAAACTTGCTCGACAAATTCGAAATGATTTATATACACATTATACAAAGATGTCAGACTCTTTTTATCATAAGCGGACGACGGGAAATCTGATGGCGATTTCCACAAATGATGTGCGTGCTGTACAAGCGACGGCGGGTGATGGTGTATTGACTATTGTGGATGCGATCTTGCTTGGTGGTATGGTCGTGGCAACAATGGCAATCACAATTAGTTGGAAATTAACGTTAATAACATTGTTACCCCTACCATTAATGGCTATATTAACTAGTTACTACGGTTCTTTACTACACAAACGGTTTGGAGCAGCACAAGCTGCTTTTAGTTCCTTAAATGATACGGTGCAAGAAAATATTAATGGAATAAAAGTAATGAAAGCGTTTGGACAAGAGAGAACTGAAAATGAGAGGTTTCATGACCAATCAGCTATTGTTGTTGACAAAAACATGCGTGTTGCAAAAGTTGATGCGCTATTTGATCCGACGATAAGTGCTGTTATCGGGGTCTGCTATATACTTGCAATCTCTTTTGGAGCACGTTATGTAATAGCTGACGAAATGACAATTGGACAGTTGACAACATTTGTTGTTTATTTAGGGTTATTGATTTGGCCAATGCTAGCGTTAGGAATGTTTTTTAATGTTGTTGAACGAGGGCGGGCTTCTTATGATCGAATTCGCGAGGTATTGCGAATTCAAACGGAATTACATGAGTCGTCTGGCGCAATTGATAAAAAAATCGCTGGTGATTTAAAGGTGGATATTCACACATTTCATTACGATACGGAAAGTCCTGCTGTTTTAACTGATGTGTGTTTTGAATTAAAAGCAGGACAGACTCTAGGGATAGTCGGAAAAACTGGAAGCGGCAAAACAACGTTACTGTCTTTGTTGCAAAGAAATATTGATGTATCTGATGGGGGAGTTTACCTTGATTCAATTAAACTTGGACAATTTAAACTAGATCGAGTGAAAGAGGCATTTGGAGTCGTGCCGCAAGAACATTTTTTATTTTCTGCAACAATTGCAGAGAATGTTGCATTTGCTAAACCTGAAGCAACAATCGCAGAAATTATAAAAGCTTGTCAGCTTGCTTGTGTTCATGAAGACATCCAACGTTTTCCGGAGGGGTATGAAACACTTGTTGGCGAAAGAGGGGTCACTTTATCTGGTGGCCAAAAGCAACGGATATCAATAGCAAGAGCGATTTTAAGCAGTCCAGCAATTCTAGTGCTCGATGATTCATTATCTGCTGTTGATGCAAAAACAGAAGAATTGATTTTAAGTGCTCTAAGGAAAAATGATAATGAGCAAACACTTATTATGACAGCACACCGATTAAGTGCGATCAGCCACGCTAATTTAATTCTTGTGATGGAAAACGGCAGAATTGCACAAGTTGGAACTCATCAAGAACTGATGAAACAAGGTGGTTGGTATAAGGAGATGTATGAACGCCAACAGCTTGAAACGATCGTGGAGCAAGGAGGCTGAAAATGAAACATACAGATGAAGTGCTTTCAGGAAAGCAACAACGGGCAATCTTCGTCCGATTAATGGGCTATGCTCGAGTCCATATTAAAAAACTAATTATCGCATTAGCTATTATGATGGTAGCCGCAAGTGCGGAATTAGTGCAACCAATCTTAATTGCCCATTTTATTGATGATTACTTAACACCAGGAGTGTTTTTGACCGAACCATTAGTGATGCTCGCAGGATTATATCTATTTCTATTAATTTTGGCGGTTTGTTGTCAATATTTTCAGAGCTTGCTTTTTCAACGTATTGCCTTACAAATTGTGCAAGCACTGCGGATAGATGTCTTTAGAAATGTTCAAAAACTAGGGCTCTCCTTTTTTGATCGCATGCCAGGTGGAGGACTTGTTTCGCGAATCACAAATGACACGGAAGCAATTAAAGAACTTTATTTGAGTGTGTTAGCCGTCTTTGTTCAAAATGGATCTTTATGATTGGTACATTTGTAGCGATGTTTTATTTGAATTCAACCTTAGCGCTATACTGCCTTATCTTCTTACCGCTTTTATTGTTCGTCATTCATTTGTATCGTAAAGTCAGTTCTAAATTTTATGAACAAGTAAGTGCTAAAGTGAGTGAGATTAATGCGAAAATGAGTGAATCCGTACAGGGAATGGCAATTATTCAAGTGTTTCGACAGGAAAAAAGAATGCGCCGAGAGTTCGCCAAAACGAACGAACAACATTTTGCTGCAGGTATGAAAGCGATGAAAGCAGATGGCTTGTTGCTTCGACCAATTGTTGATATTTTAAGTTTACTTGCCATATCAATTGTATTGCTTTTTTTTGGTTTCCAATCGTTTATTGGACCGGTTGAACTTGGTGTTCTTTATGCTTTTGTCAATTACTTAGACCGCTTTTTTGAGCCAGTTAATCAAATTATGCAACGGCTGTCCTTATTTCAACAAGCGATTGTGTCTGCAGGGAGGGTGTTTAAATTAATGGATCAAACGGAATATGCACCTAGTCAAAGAGGAGCTCATCTTCCGACGGTAACAAAAGGCGAGGTCGCATTTTCAAATGTTACATTTTCTTATGATGGAAAAACAAATGTATTAAAAAATATAACGTTTGCGGTTCAAAAAGGCCAGACGATTGCTCTAGTTGGTCATACAGGGAGCGGGAAAAGTTCAATCATAAATTTATTAATGAGGTTTTATCCGTTAAAACACGGAGCGATTACAATTGATGGTAACGAATTGTCTTCATTTAATGAAAAGGAATTGCGAGAAAGACTGGGGCTTGTTTTACAAGACTCGTTTATGTATAGTGGGACGATTATGAGCAATATTACGTTAGGTCGTTCTGGCTATACGGAAGATGATGTTCGGGCTGCATGTCAGTTTGTGGGGCTGATCGTTTTATCGAGAAATTGCCTGGAGCTTATCAAGCAAAAGTAAGTGAGCGAGGAGCAACATTTTCTAGCGGAGAAAAACAATTATTATCTTTTGCCAGAACGATGCTTGCAAATCCGGATATATTAGTATTAGATGAGGCTACTGCCAATGTGGATACCGAGACGGAAGAAGCGATCCAGCAAGCATTAGCAAAGATGCAAAAAAACCGAACTACAATAGCAATTGCTCATCGCCTTTCAACAATAAAGCATGCAAATTTGATTTTGGTTCTTCACCAAGGAGAGATTGTTGAGCAAGGCAGTCACGAGCGCTTGCTTGATGAGGGCGGTTTATACCATAAAATGTATTTGCTACAAGCTAGAGAACAAGTAATTGCTTAAAAAACCTCCTAAAGGAGGTTTTTTAAATGACATAAAACGTATACACAGATCCTTCATATGTTCCTGAACCATAAAATTCCCCAATTTCAGGCACGGTTAATTGGTTCTTCGTTAAAGATGGTTGTTTAGTTGAAAACAAATAAAGCGTTTTTGGTTTGTTAAAATTATCATGTTCAGCCAGAACTGACTGTTTAAATGTGTAGCTTTTTCCTTCCGTTCTTACTTGTACATGATGTGGATGCAGCCATTTATTATTCAAGCTGCAAACATTCATTGGATCAAATGAATCATATGAAAAAGAGCCACATAATTTTATGAGGTATTCATCTTGTTCTCGGAATTCAGAAATTCTCTTTTCTTTTTCCGCAAGAACCACTTTTATTGCCTCTTCCGCCGCAACTAATGAATCTAAAACAATAGGAGTGGATTTGAACGAGAGCTGGTTGGATAATAATGTGCTTAATAGAACATCGGACTCTAGGAAGGTCGACTTCCAATTTGGATCGATGCGATCGAATAAAAGACATAAAAGCATTCCTTGAGCGTAGCAGCTTTTACGAATGGAAGTTGAAAAGGAAACAGGATCTAAAAAATCTGATGAAAAACGGTTGACCGCTGTCTGTTCATCTTCATTTTTAACACGTTGGACCACAAGTTGTTCAACATAAAGTGCTGGACCTTCGATCGTTTCTATTCGTTGTTCGAAGTCTACAGCTTCAGGGTATACTTGTTGTCTTTCTGAACGGCAACTAAAAAAAAGAGTTAGTGCTTGACGAACGTCTTCTTCAGTCGAGGCATTCCACGCGGCTAAGAGTTGTTGCCGCTCCTTTTTCCGCATTCCAACATGCCAAGGAGTGAGGGGATACGATATTGCAGCCAACTCATCAGGAAAACGTTGTTCATTTTGTGCATACTGATAGCCATGAAATAGTTCATGGATTAGAACGGGTATGTAGTCTGCTTCGGTTGGGTAGCGTTCTAAGCTAACAATTGCAGTTGGAGTATCTTTATATAAAATCAGTGTGTCTGCCGAAAAATCGTCGGTCCTGTTTATTTCTAATGGTTCAGTAGAGGATGCTTCATTTAATGGATGGTTAAAGAGCCAAACGGTATTGTCTGTATATACTGCATAGGCAGAGGCAAGAAAGTCGGGCCACAAAGTATGTAAATAGGTCACATCAATCGGATTGTCCAAATTTTATCCCTTTTCTCCTCTCGCTTTAGTTGTACGGTCGAGCAAATGCTCATACGGAGTTAAATCAATTTGTTTTTGTTTTAATTTTTTTATAAGAAACTTATGGTCTTTCTTGGGGGTTGCAGTAATGTAACCACGAATAATCGTATCGAGCGTAAGCGTGGTTGCTTTTTCTTTTAAAGCGATCTCACTGATCTTGCCAGCAATTTTTTCTTTTGCGACATCACGGAACAATTCTGGTACAGGTTCTACAAGTTCATTTAATAAAGTGCGTTGTTCTTCTTTCCAAAGAGGCAATGCTTGATCTATATAATAAGCCTGCCAATCAAGAACAGACTTCCGTCTTCTTTTGGTAAACGCTTTAAAAATTTGCGAAACATAAAAAAGCCGCCAATAAACATAAGTCCGATCAAAATAAATGTCCATAAAATAATCAAAGTCATAAACCAATCCCAACCAGACATTTTAATCCTCCTTTTCATCTTGTCCTTTTGCATCATTTTATCATAAAATAAGCAGTGTTGCCATGAAAGGACGTGTACTCTATGATTGACATTATTATCTTTTCAGCTCATATGTTTAGTTCTTTGTTTTTATTTCTGTGCATGCCTTTTCCATTTTTATTTTATGCAGCTCGAAAAGAAGGCGGGCGTTTTAAAGAGGTTTTGTTAAAAGCGTATCGAGTAATATTCGTGTTTGCACATGGAGCCTTGTTTGTACTAATTGCTACGGGAGTTCCATTAATCGGGGATTGGACCAGTGGTTGGACATGGTTTGTTGTGGTTGTAACACTTGTGATAGGTGCAAGTTTAGGAATAACAGCAAAAGCTCTTCGCAAATTGAAAGAGGGTGCCGATGATGAAGAAAGGCAAACGCTCCTTCTACGTCAAGCGAGCATCCTATTAACGAGTGCCATATTTGTCATGTTTGCTTTGAAATATGGGGTTTATTTCTTTTAAGAAAGGAGAATATCATTGACTGAAGAAAAAGCACAAGAGTTGCTTGATTCACTTAGGTCTGGAGAATTAGCATCATTGACAATTGAAAAAGAAGATTTTCCGGTGTTCAGGGGCGTGTTTACAAACCAAGAAGATATTAAGAATTTTCGAGGTACTGCAAAGCACTATGGCTCGATTGTATACACATATGAGCAGGATGGACTGCATAATAAAAAAGGACTGCAAACGCAGTCCTTTTTTTTAGAACCAGCTCGCCCCTACAATTACGAGCAAGATGAACAAAACAACGATAAGTGCGAAACCTCCGCCATATCCGCCGCTCATAGTAGAACCTCCTTTTAACAAGGTATGGTTCATACTATGCGTAGAAAGAGAATTGGTATAGGCGATTTATCCTTCTCCGTTTGTTTGGCTTACGTGGTTCGCTTTTTTTGTTTTATGAGAGCCGCTTAAAGGCTCGGGCTGTCCGCTTTTTGCTTGTTTAGGCTGGTTGCGCCGGCTGCTTTTAGCTGTGTGGTGTTCTGTCATTATGAGCGCCTCCTCTCATGAACAGTATGAATCGCGAGTTCATTTTTATGCGTAATTTGCAATTTTGTCGAAAAAAAGATTTAAACTTCGCACGACTTTTGCTATTCTAGTGAAGGGAATCATATCATGCGTATTTAAAAGCGCTTACCAATAAGTGCAGATCTTTAGACAACGCTACCATAATACGATATGATGATGCTGATGAGGAGGGTCTTAGATGTCAAAAAACTTAGATGTGTTTAAAGCTCGGTCTTCTTTTGATTTGAATGGAAAAACGTACCATTATTATGCACTTGAGGCACTTGAAAAGGCAGGATTAGGAGAGGTAAGCAAACTTCCATATTCAGTGAAGGT
>BAXC01000137.1 GCA_001310375.1 Bacillus sp. JCM 19041
TCTTATAGCGGATTTGCTCCAAGCAATAAAAATAGCGCGAAGCTATTAGGAGGGTTCAGAGATGGAACTAAGGGAAAGGTTAGCGACACAATTAATCACAGCTGACGGTGCAATGGGTACATTGTTATATGAACAAGGTTTTGATCTATGCTATGAAGAATTAAATCTTTCAAACCCTAACGCGATCGCGAGTGTACATCAAGCATATATTGAGGCGGGCGCTACGCTCATTCAAACAAACACGTATGCAGCAAATGCAATAAAGCTTGAAAGATATGGATTGCAAGATAGCGTTGCTACAATAAATCAAGCAGCTGTTCGGATTGCTAAAGATGCGATTGATGGGGATTCAACTGTCAATTTAGTTGGAACAGTCGGCGGGATAAAAGGATTTCAACATGAAGATGTCAGTTTGGCAATGATTCAGGCGGCTTTAATGGAACAGATTGATGCATTAATTGAGGCCGATGTAGATGGATTATTATTTGAAACATTTTATGATTTTGAAGAAGCGAAAGAAACAGTTAAAATAGCGAGGCAGATAACTGAGAAGCCGATCATTATGAATGTATCCCTTGGTGATATAGGTGTATTAAATGATGGTACATCTTTAAGTACAGCTCTCTCCGAATTAAACAGGCTCGGAGCTGATGTCGTTGGAATCAATTGCCGGATGGGTCCTAATCACATGCTGCGTTCAATTGAAGAATTGAAGTTACCTGCATCGATCCCTCTAGCGTGTTATCCCAATGCAAGCTTGCCTGGTTATCGTGACGGAAGATTTGTATATGCATCTAATACGGATTATTTTTCTACAATGGCGGATCGCTTTATTGATGAGGGCGTTCGCTTGTTAGGGGGATGTTGCGGAACAACACCAGGCCATATTGAATCGATTGCAAAAGCTTTAGTTAGAAGGAAGCCAATTATAAGAAGCAAAGCACAGTTCCAGTCCCATCAAGAGAGCCAAATGCAAGTGACAAAGCCAGAAGAGGCCTCGATTAAAGAGTTAGCGCTACAAAAACAAACGATCATTGTTGAACTTGACCCGCCTAAAAAATTGGACATTTTTCGATTTATTAAGGGGGCAAAAGCGTTAAAGGATGCAGGCGTTGATGCTTTAACTCTAGCAGATAACTCCTTGGCTAGTCCTCGAGTTGATAATCAGACACTTGCAATGATCGTAAAGGAAGAGGTTGGTCTACGTAGCTTGGTTCATTTAACGTGCAGAGACCGTAATTTAATTGGTCTTCAGTCTCATTTAATGGGTTTAGAACTGGCAGGACTTCATGACTTGCTAGTTGTTACTGGTGACCCGAGCAAGATTGGGGACTTTCCTGGAGCAACATCTGTATATGATGTGTCGTCATTAAAATTATTGCCGCTAATCAAACAAATGAACAAAGGAATTTCTTTTTCTGGAAAGTCACTCGGTCAACCTAGTCGCTTCACCACTGCGGCTGCATTTAATCCTAACGTAAAACATTTAGACAAAGCGGTCAGACGGTTAGAAAAAAAGATTGAAGCAGGTGCTGATTATTTTTTGAGCCAGCCAATATTTGAAGAGCGGCAATTTGAAGCTGTTTACGAAGCAACTAAGCATTTAAATGTCCCTATTTTTGTAGGGATTATGCCACTCACGAGTAGCAGGAATGCAGAATTTCTCCATAATGAAGTGCCAGGTATATCATTAAGTGATGAAACAAGGCGGATTATGTCCACATGCGGGGAAGATCGTCGATTAGGAGAACAGGAAGGGTTAAAAATTGCAAAATCTCTTGCTGATGCTGCTACAAGTTATTTTAATGGTTTATATTTTATTACGCCTTTTCTTCGCTATGAAATAACAGAAGAATTGACGCGTCATACAAGATTAGCTGGAAAACAAGCGTCAAACAAGGAAGGGAATTATTTATGATACAAGCAAACTTCTTAGAGCAACTTCAACAGAAAATATTGGTGCTAGATGGAGCGATGGGGACGATGCTTCAGGAGGCTAACTTAACTGCGGAAGATTTTGGAGGTGAGGAGTATGAGGGGTGTAATGAACTTTTGAATGAGACCTCACCTGATGTCATTAGTCATATCTATCGTACATATTTAGAAGCTGGTGCCGATATTATTTCTACGAATACGTTTGGTTCTTCAAGCATCGTTTTAGAGGATTATGACATTGGACATAAAGCTTATGCATTAAGTAAAGAGGCAGCGAGATTAGCTAAGGTTGAGGTTAATAAAGTATCTACATTGGAACAACCTCGTTTTGTGGCTGGTGCAATGGGACCAACGACAAAATCGTTATCGGTAACTGGAGGAGCAACTTTTGCACAGTTAACCGATGCATATGAAGAGCAAGCCAGAGGATTAATTGATGGTGGTTGTGATGTGTTACTTCTAGAAACCAGTCAGGATATGAGAAATGTAAAGGCGGCTTATATAGGAATAACTGCTGCTTTTACAAAAACGGATAAAAAATTGCCACTGATGATCTCTGGAACGATCGAACCAATGGGGACAACACTTGCAGGTCAAACAGTTGAAGCGTTTTACTTATCTCTTGAACATATGGAACCTGCTGTTGTAGCTTGAATTGTGCAACAGGTCCTGAATTTATGCGTGATCATCTAAGGTCGTTATCCGAGTTGGCCGATTCCAATGTAAGTTGCTATCCAAACGCGGGATTGCCCGACGAAGACGGAAAATACCATGAGACACCTGATTCACTAGCAACTAAAATAGAAGCATTTGCGGAAAAAGGTTGGTTGAATGTAGTAGGTGGATGTTGTGGTACCACACCTGCCCATATAAAAAAACTTGCCGCCGTTATAAAAAAAATATCCACCAAGAACAGCTGGGAAACGTAGTAGTCACGCTATTTCAGGAATTGAACCATTATTCTATGATGATTCAATGCGCCCGCTTTTTGTTGGAGAGCGTACAAATGTTATTGGTTCGAGGAAGTTTAAAAGACTAATTGAACAAGGTAAATATGAAGAAGCATCTGAAATAGCAAGGGCACAAGTTAAACGGGGCGCTCATGTGATCGACATTTGCTTAGCCGATCCAGATCGAGATGAAATAGAAGATATGGCTTTCTTCCTCTCTCATGCTGTTAATAAGGTGAAAGTTCCGTTAATGATTGACTCTACTGATGAAGTGGTTATTGAAGAAGCATTAACCATTCACAAGGGAAGGCGATCATAAACTCCATCAATTTAGAAGACGGAGAGGAAAGGTTTGAAGCAGTACTGCCATTAGTAAAGAGATTTGGTGCCGCAGTTGTTGTTGGAACGATTGATGAAGTTGGAATGGCGGTAACTGCAGAACGCAAGTTAGAAATTGCAAAGCGGTCATTTAATTTATTAACAAAAAATACGGGGTTCCAGCTCATGACATTATTTTTGACCCCCTCGTTTTTCCAGTGGGCACTGGTGATGAGCAATATATTGGATCGGCTGAAGCGACTGTTACTGGGATTAAACTTATTAAAGAAGCGTTACCTTCATGCTTGATTATTTTAGGAGTATCTAATGTTTCGTTTGGTTTGCCACCAGTTGGGCGTGAAGTTCTAAATGCTGTTTATTTATACCACTGTACGCAAGCTGGACTTGATTATGCCATTGTTAATACAGAAAAACTAGAACGGTACGCAAGCATTTCAGATGAGGAGAAAGAACAAGCGAAACGTTTATTATTTGAAACCAATGATGAAACTTAGCAACATTCACTGCTTTTTATCGGGGGAAAAAATCAGAGAAGCGAGTTGAATATGAAGGTTTAAGCCTCGAGGAGAGGTTGGCACTCTATGTTATTGAGGGAACAAAGGAGAGGTTAGAGGTAGATTTGACAGACGCATTAACTTCTTATCAAAACCCTTTAGATATTATTAATGGTCCACTCATGAACGGAATGGACGAAGTTGGTCGATTGTTTAATAACAACGAACTTATTGTAGCGGAAGTGTTGCAAAGTGCCGAGGTGATGAAAGCGTCCGTAGCGTTTTTAGAACCTCATATGGACAAGAAAGCTGATGATGAAGGTAAGGGAAAGGTCTTACTTGCGACGGTAAAAGGTGATGTACACGACATCGGCAAGAATTTAGTTGATATTATCTTGAGTAATAATGGCTTTGAAATTGTGAATTTAGGTATTAAAGTAACGTCTAATGAACTACTTGAAGCAATCAATAAGGAAAAGCCAAAGGCAATTGGATTGTCTGGATTATTAGTAAAGTCTGCACAACAAATGGTGTTAACGGCTCAAGATTTAAAGCAACAACAAGTCTCAATCCCGATATTAGTAGGGGGAGCAGCGCTAACAAAGAAGTTTGTGGATACTCGAATTGCGCCTGAATATGGCGGAATGGTTGTTTATGCAAAAGATGCAATGAATGGATTAGAAATTGCCAAATCGACTGACAACACCTGAAAAGCAGCAAGCATTGCAGCTGGAACTTGATAATGAAAGAGCTCAGAAAGCTGAATTTGAAAATAAAAAGGTAAAAAAGAAGGTGAAGATAGATCCGACCAAACGATCAGAGATTGCACACGTCCATTCATCTTTTGTTCCAACAGACTTAAAAGAGCATATTATTCGTAACTACCAAATCGATCATATATACTTATGTGAACATGCAGATGTTACTTGGTCGTCATCTTGGCGTACAAGGGAAAGTAAGTCGGTTGCTTGCTGAAGGTGATGAAAGAACTGTCTCTTTAAAAAAGAAGGTAGATCAGTTATTTGTTGGTGCTAAAAAAGGGGATTTACTTCAAGCCAACGCGATGTATCGGTTTTTTCCTGCTAATTCAGAAGGGAATGACTTGATCATTTATGACCCAGACTCTCCACATATAGAAGTGGAGCGCTTCTCATTTCCACGGCAACATCATACACCTTTTTTATGTTTGGCTGATTTTGTAAAGGCGGTGGGAACTGGTGTTGATTATGTAGCTTTCTTGCAGTCACTGCTGGACACGGCATTCGCAGCATGCTGAAAAGGCTAAAGAGAGCGGTGATTATTTATTGAGTCATTTGATGCAAGCGGCAGCTTTGGAAACGGCTGAAGGGCTTGCAGAACGAATACACCAACAAATGCGAGATCGATGGGGTTTTCCTGACCCTGCTGATTTCACAATGGCAGAACGGTTTGCTGCTAAGTATCAAGGTGTACGTGTTTCATTTGGTTATCCAGCTTGTCCGAACCTTGAAGATCAAGCAAAACTATTTCAGTTGTTAAAACCAGAAAAAATAGGGATTGAGTTAACAGATGGCTTTATGATGGAACCGGAAGCTTCCGTTACTGCCTTAGTTTTTCTCATCCCGAAGGTCGTTACTTTAATGTTTTGTCTTCATAATAGAAAAACACGAAAAGCGCATATGTGCTTTTCGTGTTTTTTTCGGTATAAAAACCGAAAGCTAACAAACACTAACAGCAGCGACCAATTCACCCATAAGGGTATAAGGAGGATCAGAAAAAATGTTTAATAACCAGGTCAATAAATTGATGAAACTCTTTTTTGCTTTAGTTGTTGCTTGTGCGTTTTCATTTACAAGTGAGACGGCGGAAGCATTTTCTGAACAAGTCATCCAAAAAGGGGCGACTGGGGATGATGTAGTCGAATTGCAGTCACGTTTGCAATACGTAGGATATTACAATGGCAAAATTGATGGCGTTTTTGGTTGGGGAACATATTGGGCAGTTCGCAATTATCAATACGAATTTGAACTCGATATTGACGGGCTTGTAGGAGAAAGTATGAAAGAAAAGCTCGTTGGAACAACCAACTTCGATAAAGCTTTTGTAACAAAGGCACTTAATGAAGATCGTAAATTCAGTCACTACGGCGGGACACCAAAGCAGAACCAAAAAGGTGAAAAAGGATCGAATCGTGGTAATGGAAGTAACCAACCTTCAAAAGGCGGGCAAGCAGGGGGGCATGAATCTGGAGAGGGCGCTTCTGGTGGACAAGGGGAAGAAGAAACCGAAGCAGAACAACCAGAATCAGATGCTGGAGAGCCGATCATAGAGAAAGCTCACAATGTTCCTTCGGGTTATTCAAGCAACGATATTCAATTAATGGCACAAGCTGTTTATGGTGAAGCTAGAGGAGAACCATATGAAGGACAAGTAGCCGTTGCCGCTGTCATCGTAAACCGCCTGAATTCGGCAACTTTTCCAGATACAATTGCCGGAGTTATTTATGAGGATCGAGCTTTTACGGCAGTAGCAGATGGGCAAATTAATTTAGGTACGGATGAAAATGCAGAAAATGCCGTCCTTGATGCTTTAAACGGACAAGATCCTACAAATAACGCGTTGTATTATTTTAATCCTGATACAGCAACTTCAGCGTGGATATGGACTCGTCCGCAAATTAAACGAATTGGAAAACATATTTTCTGTTACTAATATGGAGGTGCAACCAGCATGTATAAAAACATCTTAATCGGCGCATTAGCTGTTGCGGTCGCTGGTGCAGGATATTGGGGATACCAGCAAAAAGAGGAGAAAGACCAATTTTCAATTCAAGCAGAGAATTCTTACCAACGTGCATTTCATGATCTTAGTTTCCACATTGATCAAATTGAAGATGAGCTTGGAAAGACGTTAGCGATGAATAGTCAGCGTCAATTAACGCCATCACTTGCAGATGTATGGCGTGTAACAAGTTTAGCTGAAAAAAGTTTGGCAGAACTTCCGGTCCAAGGGCTTAATATGGAAGATACAGAAGAATATTTATTTAAGATTGCTGATTTCACTTACAGAACATCGGTGCGTGATTTGAATCAAGAGCCATTGACGGATCATGAATATGAAACGTTAGAACAGCTCTATGAGCAAGCTTCCTCTATTCGTCATACGATGCGGGAAACACAAGCGATGATAATGCAGAGTGATATGAAGTGGCTCGCGGAAAGAGAAAAAGAAGAAGGTGAACCAGCTGAATACTCTGTGGCTGGGCAATTTGAAAGAGTGAACAAGTCCGTTCAAGGGTTTAGTGAAGTCGAGTGGGGATCTACAGATTCAGCGATTCGAAATTTAAACGGAGAATTAAAAGAAGCGCTATCTGGGCGTGAGCGGATAAGTAAAGAAGAAGCCAAGAAAATGGCACTTGATTATTTAAAACTAGGGAAAGGTGCAAAGGTGCATATCTCTGATTCAGCTGAAGCACTTGAATACCCAGCTTATTCTATTGTGATCGATGATCCAGAAAACCAAGCTCACTATAATATGGACATGAGTGTTGAAGGGGGAGAACCAATTTGGTTTTTACAAGATCGCCACATTGAAAAAGCGCAAATAAGTTTAAATGAAGCAGTTGAAAAAGCGCAAGACTTTTTAGATCGTGGTGGTAAAGAACACATGATGCTTGTAGACAGCACGCAATACGACAATTTAGGTGTGCTTGAGTTTGCTTATGTTGATAATGAAGTACGTATTTATCCAGATACAGTTACGGTTGAAGTCGCATTGGATGATGGGGATATCGTTTCATACGTAGGTAGAGGGCATCTCATCAACCATGAAGAAAACCGAGATATTCCTGAACCAGAGTTATCGAAAGAAGAAGCGCGATCTAGAGTCAATGATAGAGTGGAAATTATGGAAGACCATCTTGCTATGATTGAAAATGAGTTGCAAGAAACCGTTTTAGTGTATGAATTTTATGGTACAAAAAATAATGATACATATCGTATCTTTATTAATGCATTAACGGGTGAGGAAGAAAAAGTTGAACGAATGCATGATTCGGAACCTCTGTATTGATTTCTATTTTCAAAAGAACTCTCGGTAAGCTGAGGGTTCTTTTTAGTTGGTCATGCTTGCGATCCTCACAAATTATGAGATAATAAAGTGGATAAACGATACAAGGAAAGGATTGAAATCTAGGAGACTTCATTGTATCGTAAAAGAAAGTTTGCAGGGAAGTGTTGTGTGAGAATGAATGGATTTAATGTTGCAATTGATGGTCCCGCTGGTGCGGGAAAAAGCACAGTAGCTAAGAAAGCAGCAGAGCGGTTAGGCTTTTTATACATTGATACTGGAGCAATGTACCGGGCTTTGACATATGCTGCACTTGCTGAACGCATCGATTTAAATGATGAAAAAGCGCTAGCTGCTTTATTAGAGAGAAGCGAACTAGAGCTAGAACCCTCATCAACTGGTACGACGGTGTATTGGAATGGAAAAGAGATATTACAGCTGATATTCGTACAGATCTTGTGAATAATAATGTATCACTTGCATCAAGTCATAAGGAAGTACGTTTAGCAATGGTGGCAAGACAGCAAGCGTTGGCTAAAGCAAAAAAGGCTGTTCTGGATGGCAGGGATATAGGTACTCATGTTTTGCCTGATGCAAATGTAAAGATCTTCTTAACTGCTTCAGTTGAAGAAAGAGCGCGACGCCGACATCAAGAGCAACTTGAAAAAGGTTTGCCATCTGACTTTGAAAAATTAAAAGAAGACATTGCTAAGCGGGATGAACTCGATTCTACACGAGCATTTGCTCCATTAAAGCAAGCTGAAGATGCACAAGTAGTGGATACGACCGAGATGGGAATTGAAGAGGTTATTCGCACAATTCTTCAACTAGTAAAGGAGCAATCGGTGTAAATGAGCCTTTATCAATTTGGTCAGTTTGTATGCAGGTGTGTGTTAAGTACTAACTATAAAGTACGCATTGTGGGCAAAGAAAATATTCCTGAAAAAGGTGGAGTATTGCTTTGTGCAAATCATATTAGCAATTTTGATCCACCGCTTTTAGGTGCATATATTAAACGGCCAGTTCGATATATGGCTAAGAAAGAGCTTTTTGATAAACCTGTTATCGGTCGCCTTCTTAAAAATCTAGGTGCTTTTCCTGTAAAAAGAGGCGGTGGAGATAAACAATCCCTTCGCACTGCTTTGCAGATTTTAAAGTCAGGAGATATCGTTGGTTTGTTTCCTGAAGGAACACGTTCAAAAACCGGTGAGATAGGGAAAGGATTAGCAGGAGCAGGTTTCTTTGCTGCAAAAAGTGATGCATATGTAGTACCTTGTGCGATTATTGGTCCATATAAAAAGCGCAAGCCTGTGACTCTTATTTATGGTAAACCGATTGATATGAGTAGTTACCGTGAAAACCGGGTATCTGCTCAAGAGATAACAGATTTTATTATGAATGAGATTCAAGAATTAAAAGATAATCACCTCAAGTCAAACTAACTTTATATGTAAGAGGACAAAAGTTCATCACTTATCTATGAAGAAGATACCGGTTTATCCGGACTGAAGGAGGCAAAAAGTCAATGGTCGAAGAAATGAATGATGAGATGAATGAAATGAAATCTTTTGATGTCGGAGATATTGTTACAGGTAAAGTGACAAAAGTGGAAGACAAGCAGGCATTTGTAGACGTAGGTTTTAAAGTGGACGGAATTGTGCCAATCAGTGAATTGTCAAGTATGCATTTGGAAAAAGCAAGTGACGTTCTGTCTGTTGATGATGAATTTGATTTTCAAGTGACAAAAGTTGCTGACGATGAACTAATTCTTTCAAAAAAAGCTGTGCAAGCGGAAAAAGCATGGGAATCTCTTTTGCAAGCACACGAAACAGGAACAATTTTAGAGGCAGAAGTGGCTGATGTAGTAAAAGGCGGACTTGTCGTTGATTTGGGTGTTCGTGGTTTTATTCCTGCATCACTTGTCGAACGTCACTTTGTTGAGGATTTCTCAGATTATAAAGGGAAAACGTTGCGCCTAAAAGTGACTGAGATAGACAGAGAAAATAACAAGTTAATTCTTTCCCAACGCGCTGTACAAGAAGAGGAAATGGAAGAAAAGAAGAAGGAAGTATTATCGTCGATCCAAGTTGGGGAGACAGTTGAAGGAACGGTGCAGAGATTAACAAATTTTGGTGCATTTGTTGATGTTGGTGGTGTTGATGGGCTTGTTCATATTTCACAAATCTCATATCAACGGGTAAATCATCCTGGAGATTTGTTAAGCGAAGGTCAATCAGTAAAAGTGAAAGTTCTTTCTGTTGATCGTGATAGTGAGCGCATTTCCTTATCTATTAAAGAAACTGCTCCTGGTCCTTGGGAGGACATCGAAAATAAGTTTGCTATAGGAACCGTTGTTACGGGCACTGTAAAACGACTTGTTTCCTTTGGAGCATTTGTAGAAATTGCTCCTGGTGTTGAAGGACTTGTCCATATTTCTCAAATTTCTAGTCGACATATTGGTACACCTCAAGAAGTTTTGGAAGAAGGTCAAGAAGTTCAAGCGAAAATATTGGATGTTAGTGAAGCAGATAAACGTGTTTCATTAAGTATTCGAGATGTGACAGAAGATAAAGAAAGAAATGAAACACGTGCATATGAAAAGTCGGAAAATGATGAATCAAGCGGATTTTCACTAGGTGATATGATTGGTGATCAATTAAAAAAATACCGAGGAAATAATTAAGTAAAACTAGCATAGCTAACCGCTATGCTAGTTTTTTTGTGTCTAAATGCATTCATTTTTGATAATACTGCGTATAGAGGTGATGAGATTGGAAGGAATACTTGTTTATTGGTTTGGGTGGCTTGTATGGATTGCTTCTACTTTTTTAATGCCCAAAAATGAATTTCGCGCTGTTATTAGTTTGTGTATGCTTGCAATAATGATTTTTATTCCATTAACAATGACAATTCTTAATCTGACGGTAAGTTTAGGTTATATTTTCTGTCTATTGATCTGTTATATGCAGATTGGTAAACGCTCTGTAAGAAAATTGATTTACCCTCTGTTCGCTACTATGTGTGTGACTTGTGCTTATGTATTGATAAATGAATTGATTCGAATTGACCCTGTTATTCTCGTGATTGATAAACGAATATTAATAGCATTACCAATTCTACTTGTGTCATTTTTACTTCTTCGTGGAGCAAAACGCACTGTGTTGCTCTCGATTGGCTTGCTTCATGGCGAAATAGCTGTCCATGTATGGCAGGCAGATTTATCTGGAACATTAATTGGATCATACGCTTTTTTTGATGTTCTTGCCCTGTCAGCAACGATTAGTATGTGTTGCACAATGATGCATAAAGGTATGAAAAAATGGGAGAGTTATGTTCTCGCAAGAAAGACACAGCCAACTCCAATACCAAACAGGATAGACAAGCATGCATGAGTTTAGTAAAATGAATAAGTTGGAGAAAGAAACAACTGTTTTTTTGATGTAGTTTGAGAGAGAAAGGGTGTGAGATTGTGACAAAACCAGTCGTTGCAATCGTAGGAAGACCGAATGTGGGAAAATCAACGATCTTTAACCGCATTGTTGGGGAAAGGGTCGCAATTGTAGAAGATCTTCCAGGTGTAACACGTGACCGTTTATATAGTAAAGGCGAATGGTTAAATCATGACTTTTATGTGATTGATACAGGCGGGATTGAGCTTGGTGACGAACCGTTGCTTGTTCAAATGCGCCAACAAGCAGAAATAGCAATCGATGAGGCAAATGTGATTATCTTTATGGTAAACGGACGAGAAGGAATTACAGCGGCTGACCAAGAAGTAGTTAACATGTTGTTCCGTTCTAAGAAACCCGTTGTATTAGCGGTAAATAAGATTGATAATCCAGAGATGAGAGAATCACTTTATGAATTCTATTCACTTGGTATCGGCGAGCCATATGGTATTTCTGGTTCACATGGTCTAGGGTTAGGGGATTTGCTTGATGAAGTGGTTGCTCATTTCCCAGATGAAATCGATGATGGATTTGACGAAGACACGATAAAGATGGCATTAATTGGCCGTCCTAACGTTGGAAAATCTTCACTCGTTAATGCATTGTTAGGTGAAGAAAGAGTCATTGTAAGCCAGATTCCTGGTACGACTAGAGATGCAATCGATACTTCATTCACTAGAGATGATCAAGATTATGTCGTGATTGATACCGCTGGAATGAGAAAAAGAGGAAAAGTATACGAATCAACAGAAAAATACAGTGTACTTCGCTCATTAAAGGCGATAGAACGATCA
>BAXC01000138.1 GCA_001310375.1 Bacillus sp. JCM 19041
TACAAATTCTTTTTGCAACGATAATACCTTGTTCATCAATAATCCCCTCTTTCCAAATTTTAGTTTTCTAGCAAATGAAGATGCTTGCGTTACTACTTGTTTTACAATTAAAACTCAAAAGCGATCTCGCTTTTAGTTGTACATCTCTAGAAATGGTTTCTTTTTGTAATGACAATACTTTGTTCATTATTATCCCTCCAGAATTGTTGTGATTTAAGTACTTAACAAAAGAAATAGCTGATATTACTTGACGGAGCACAACCCAAACTTACAGATGAAGGTACTTGTACTGGGTTTCTCCAGTCCTTTTTTTGCATTTTCTGTAAATCAAGGACACCTTTCAACTTTTTTCTCACCTCCTTTAAAGTTTGTAGAACGAAATACTTTTTCCATATTAAGTATGGGCATCCATGAGTAGTTCATATTTTCTAGAATATCGTTCACTGTTAGTAATAAACCTGAAGAACCAGACATGATATCACCAGAAAGTCTAAAGCATGAGTCACCAGGAACGAAAATATGATCATCATCTTCCAATAAATGTAAATTAAGCGTGAACAATGCTGATTCAACCAAACCTTGTTCTTTTTTTTGTAATTCTAATAGATTTGCAATTGCTAGAATACCAGTAGTTCCTTGAAATAATCCGGCATTATAGAATGTTTTACTTCTCGATATTTTACTAATACCATCTAGTTCTTTATCCCACTTGGGCATGTTTGTAGCTCTCTCTAATTCAATAATGGGAATCGCTAAGCCACTTCCTCCACCCGCGAGATACGGTAATATCCTAAACTCATCATCAATGTGAAATAATCCATCATCATCAAATACTCCCAGTTCAAGGTCCTTATCCAGAGCCTTCTCTGATAAAACTAGCCACTTTTCATCTTTCGTTTTTTTATATAATGCAGTAAAAACAGAGAAACACCTGACCAACTTGTCATAATTCCTTTGTTCACAACATCATAATCAAAAGTGATAATTGGAGCATTAGAATTCAATTTATCTTCTAATAGATCCCCTATACGGATACAAATTTCTAAGTACTTAGGGTCATCTATTTCGTAACTAATTCCTAAAAATGCTAATCCAATACCACTTAAACCAG
Source organism: Bacillus sp. JCM 19041 (assembly GCA_001310375.1). GTDB lineage: Bacteria > Bacillota > Bacilli > Bacillales > Bacillaceae_D > Shouchella. The sequence goes on from BAXC01000138.1 coordinate 1,112, forward strand.
CTGCAACAGAAACATCTTCAATGTCACCAAAATTATCTATTGAGTCGAATAGAGTTCTTGCTTTTTCAAAGTAACCTAATTCCCATAAAACTGACGCAATACCAGTCTTACCAGTGAATAAACCCGCTTCTAGATGGATAAGTTTATTAATATCTTGTCTTTCTATCCATTCCGCTACAGTATTATTTATCCCTCCTGTTCTATGTAAAGCCATTGCCGTACCGTATCCACCAGTCAAAACATTTATAATTCCAGTTTCCATTTCGTACTGCCTAATATCTCCAGGTAATAATCTATCGTCACTCGTTATATCTTTTAAAATTGAGTTTCTTAATTTGGTTTTTAAATCTGATAAATCAAAGTCATTTCTCAAGTAACCAGTTGTACTCATTAATTCTTTCATGGGACGTGATTGATGAAACTCACATATTGTCTCTAGCTTTTTAATCATTTCGTTCGCTTCATTACCAAATACAATATCAATCCAGCTAGTATGAATAGTATCCACGTTCCATGAAATATCTTGGACACTTCCAATTGGTACAAATAACTGTTTTGCTATCCTAAGCAATGCAAACCAGTCACTTTGTTCTTTGTTCATTTCTAAGTCCCCTATAAACCCGGGGTCATTAATCCAGTTAAAGCATCATTTGTTGTACTTGCTGTTTCAAAATCTATCAACCGTACTTGCTCGTCTGGAGTAATAATGATATTACCTGGTTGTAAGTCGCCCATACCAACATCATTTCTATGGAGTTCTTGTATGGCCTCAATTAGTTGATTAATGATATTAATACATGATCTCGTAAAAGACTCATTCTGAACGCTCGAATTAAACGGATAATTCTGGACTAACCACTGTGACAAGTCGCCACCTTCAATAAATTCTTCTTCTATAAAATAATGCTCCCAAGCTTGAAAAGCGCTTGATTTTTTTACAGGATATTTTGAGTTCTTTAGTTTATCTAGTATTTCGCTTTCATTTACGATTCTAGAGTATGCATCTCTACCCTGAGCATCTACTGCGGTATGAGGTCTTCCTTCTTTTAGAATAACCTTTTCATTATTCTTATTTTTGCAAATATAAACCCCGCCGCCATTACTAAAATGCAAAGACTCTTCTATATTAAAACTATCCAACGGAGAGCTAATATCTACTTGATCCAAGGTTTTATCCATATTTTTAATTTCTATAGGCTCTTCTACAAAATCTGGTAAATAATAATAAGGAACTCTCTTGTCTTCAATTAATTCACCATGTAAATTTTCAATTGCATCAACTTTTATACCATCTTTGTATATATATCTTGGTATGAATGCGCCATATCTGAAAAAAACATTTGAATTATACCATCTTTTATCATTTAATATATAAGGTCCTGGTTTTAAATGATTTAGATTATTTTCAAGTAAACTTAATAAAGAAATGAATTGTTCAGTATCTTTAGGATATATAGTTATAAATTTTCCTGATGAACCTCTATCTCCATATTTAGAATCTTTTAACATCAACTCCGTGATACTTTTAACGTATTTAAAAGACACGTTATTTTCTATCATTAAGGTAGAAACAATATCTAAAGTTTTTTGGGCTTCCTTTATATTAGTACTAATATGTATTTTCCAACCTTGGTTAGGTATTTTTTCATTCTTAACCAGTACATTTGTCCAATGTTCACCATCAATGACTACATATTGAACGGGTGGGGTATCTAAATTTAAAACAGTTTGATTTGATTTAGTCGCGACATTGTAATAATATCCTTCATTAATGTATTTCATATATCTGTTGTCCATTAATACACCTCTTCATAAGCACAAATTAAATCGTTTAATTTGTGCTTACAGTTTTCTAATTTAATTATCTAGGAATAACACAAAAGAATAAACTTAAACCACTGTGCGTTTTGCAACTGACGCTAACGTTTGAACCAATAGGATCTTCACCACTTTTATATCTCTTCAAACCTTGCAAAGATAATACATCCGCTCTAGACATAGATAACACCCCCTTTATAGTTTATAAGTACTTACGTTTTTAATTTTACTGCTTTTTTTATTTGTTGCTAAATATATATCCTCTATATGCTTTCCCCAATAAGGACCCCAGATTATATTTTTAGCACTGTTAAACGACAAGCTTGTATTTGAAAATTGGAAGTATTCACACCCTTTTTTCAATATCCAAGGACTCCCTGAACTTCCTACTCCCATCTTGTCTTTTATACCTAGTAATGAAGAATTGTGTATATAATCTTCAAAAGTGACTCCATATACCTTGTCCATTTTTTTCTTACCAAAAAGATTCTTTCTTATAAAAGGGATCAATGTATCCAGTTTTTGTGATGGATTATTAAAGATAGGTTTAATTATATTGTCCTTGTCCATTTTTTCAGAAGAGGATTTGATTGTTAAAAAAGCAGTATCATAATCCACTATCCCGTTATTAACCCACTCATCGCTAATGAAAATTTCATCAATTTCGTATTCTCTATTATCAGCAGTTTTAAATGTTATTTTATTTGCGTATACTTGCTTGTACCAATCAAAAACACAATGAGCAGCAGTACAAACTAATAGAGAATTTAAACCTTGAATGAGTGAGGCGTTGCTCATAAACCTCGTCTTATTCTGTTTTATTTCTAACAATCCTGTATTCATTGTTTGTTTTTCATTATTTACTTTCATAGATAAATCACTCATTATTTTCATCCTTTTGTTTGATATAAATCAACAATACTAACAAAATATAGACAATTCAATATTTTGTTTATACAGTATTGTTTTGTGTATACTATAGTTTTATACATACTACTTTATAAGTGAGTCAATTTCATAAATCCTTATCCTAAAAAAGCATAGAGAACCCCGATATTGAAGCGATCGTTTTTAAAAAATGTTAGGCAACTTGCTCTAAAAGACGTTCAGTAAGACGATCACAAGCGAGTTCTGCTCCATTGTAGAGCAGGTGCGCGAGGTCGAAATGAACCTGTGCTCGTTCCCCCGTGCGGAACTGAATGTTGTTCAATTGAAAGAATTCTTTGAGATAAGCAATGACGCGTTCCACAGCGGTTCTGCGCTTATAGATGGTTTTCCAAGCTTTTGATCCTCGGGCTGGCACACTCGGCGTAAATCCTTGGGGACCTTGACTTTGTAAACCTTTTGACACAAGGAATCTTGGGCAAGCGGACATGTTGCACATTCTTTGGGTCATGTATATTTGATCGTTTCATATTTGGGATCATAGCTGTCGTACCGATACGAATGTTCACGAACACAGATCGGAGCGAAATGCGAATTAAAACCTATGACCTCCGATTCGTTTCGCTTGTTATATGTAATCACCGAACGGGATCCGTTCTGATACACTTGTTCATAAATCGCCGGAGAATCATACCCTGCATCCATCGTATAATAGGTGACATCCAGGGCAGGAAGACGTTCCTTCACGCCCTTAAGTAAGGCAATTGCCGCTTTTCCGTCATGTAGATTTCCAGATGAAAACAAGGATTGAAAGATGTATTAGCTTTGCGTTCCAACAGCGAGATGCCCCTGAAACGTCAAATCGTTCTGTAAACAGCGCACCAAATCTTTGATCGTAGGGATTCGTTCGAATATTCGAAGGAGCAGTGCATGAATCATCGCGGAGTAATTCAGCCGAACGAGGGCACCATTATGGGCTTTTTTGGACACAACGAAAAGAATGGGACCGATATCAATTGCAGAAAATATTTCATCAAAACGGTGGGTAGGTTCTAAAAGGTATCGTACATAAGGGAGTCTTCCTTCAGTCTTTAGAGTTTTGGGGTTACTTAACTCATTCAACTGTTTCGGGAGGTACTCCTTTTTTGGTGGCTTAAAAACCTTGGAGACTAAGGCTGCCAATTATGAAATTCAATCAAGTACTAAATATTTTAAAATAAAAACAACCCATTGAAAAAAGATGCTATAACAAATATAAACATTTTTAAATGGGTTGTTAAAAGTGTATTATAAACATCTATTTGCGTCCAAAAGCCTTTGTTTGTATATCTTCCTTATCAAGGAATTGCTCAATTTTTTTCTGTTCTCTTCCGTTTACTATATCGTTTTTACCAAACACCAAATCAATTTCTTTTGTAGGAACCTTTCCTTCACTTAATTTATTTACCAGACCATCAAGTATTTCATCCAATTCATAAAGATACTGATTTGAAGAAGAGATGTACTGACTAATTCGTAATGACTCTTCTTTGTAGCCTTCTGGCAATGTATTATTTGAAATGAAATTGGAGAAGTTCTCATCGTTTTCATGAACAAGCGTATTAATTTTATTGAATTTATCTAAATCACTACTGCTTAACTCATGACCTTCATAAATACTCTCCTGAAATGGGTCAACTGCTTTGTATAATTCTTCACTGCTGTCTAAATAAACCTTAATGCCTTGTTTCATTTCGTCTATTTCAATTACACTATTACTTTTCTCCGAAATAAATATAGTATTAGGGATCTCTATGTCATCTATCTTAAGACTTTCCTTTTCAGTGGATTCTATATTTTCCTCTAAGGAACATGCACCTAGCATAAAGAGAGTTAACAAACTATAAAGGATTTTCATCATTAATTCCCCCCTTTGCCATTGAGATATTCCACCTTAGGTTTTTGATCATTAATTTAACAAAAAATTTCCCAACGTAATATCCCAGGACAGCTAAAAACGAACCAATAACAAAGCCTTTTACAGTCTCTAATATATCTCCTATTCCAATCGAGCTAAACCCATTGATAAAACCTATTCCAAGCAAAATTAATGGGGATAAAATCATTATTGGTACACCTATGATGTAAGCCAATATAAACGGAGACAACATTAGCAACATAAATAGACCTACTATAATGTTAATACTATTAATCACGCTTAATCCCATTATTGAAAACAGTGCTGTAAATATAGTTTTAACACTTCTTTTCTCCTCAGCTTTATTAATAGCATATACAGCGTTTAACTCTTTCGCAATCTCTTCAGGCTTTCCTAATCCATTAGCAATTTCCTCTTCACAATTACTCTCATTGATCCCATCAGAAAATGCATCTTATACTCTTCTATAATATCCTTTTTTTCTATCTCTGACATGAACTTTAGATTTTTTTCTAACGATCTTAAAAAATTACGCTTGTTCAAAAGTATCATCCTCCTCAACAAAATAATTAATTATTAAGAAAAAATCATTCCATTCATTTTTTAGAGTATTTAGTTTACTTATGCCGTTATTTGTAATCTTATAATATTTTCTGAATGGTCCTTCTTTTGATTCTGTATGATAAGTGGTTAAATAATCTTCTTTAACTAACCTTCTTAGTATTGGATAAACTGTACCTTCAGAAATGACAATTTTATTAGATATTTTTTTTACTAATGAATAACCGTATTCATCTTCTCTTTTTATTATTAATAGAACTATTAATTCAAGTATACCTTTTTTAAACTGAGCGTTCATGATTATCACCATCGTTTTTATTTGATTTAATACTATAGAATAAAAAGTACTAAACTTAACATTGTACCAAGGTATGGCATGCTTTTTACAACAAATCGTGTATAAACGCTACTTTTAATTAGTATTCAGATCATTTTTATGTAATTACACAGTTATTATTATGTATGCAAGAAAAAAATAAATTTATGACACATTAAAGTCCCCCTACCTTGTATCTATTTTAATCCATTATAAGTTATTTACTTTCGTCAATATCCCCTGGATTGCGAGAGGTTAGAAACTTTATGCCTAAGGACATCCAGAAGTGTAAGAGGGCCTAAATATGTAACAGTAAGTCTCTAAATAATAAATTCTAACTCATACTAAAAATCAGAATCGAGTGACCAAAGTTTTAATAAACACTTGAAATCTAGTACTAAATCATTATATGATTATTTCGTCAGCAAGGTATTTTTATACATTTTTTTCTCGAATTTCAAATTATAGGAGCAGAGAGATTTTGTTTTTAATTGATTTTATTGGGGCCTTCCTTGAGACAATACCATTACTAATGATTGTCTTACAATTATTAAATAGAATACATATAGATAAGAAGAGTTTAATTTATTTATTCTTTTTAAGTATAGTAACGTCATTATTTTTAACAATTTCATTTAACAATCCTTTATTTAAGCTACCTTTAATTGTTTTAGTTTTAGCAACTCTTATATCACATGTATATAATGCAAAATTTTTCTTCTCACTTTTATCGCTTCTTTTTAGCATGACTTTTTTACTTATAGTGGAATTGTTAAATATAAATTTTTTAAGTCCTTTTTTAAAAGATATTACACCGAGTACAGACAATCGTTTCATTACTGCATCAATTAACGGATTAATACTATTATTAATATTTATAACACTACGAAAATTAAATAGTAGTCTTATACCTAAATACGATATTAACCATGTTGCAAATCCAAAATTCTGGTGGCTTCTTCCCGTCTTTATTGTTCTTTTTATGCTAATCGCAACTGAGATAATACAAGATGATTTAACAACCACATCGTCTTACTTAATCATCACTGCAAGTGTTGCTTTTATTTACTTTATGAAGCAAATAATTTATAAAAAAAATGTAGAAGCAGAAAAAATAATGTTACATGAACAAGAAAAAAATGCTAAAGCTTATTTGAGAAGTATTCAAGCACAAAGACATGACTTTATTTATCAGATTAATACAATTAACTCTCTAGTTCACTTAGAAAGAATAAACGATTTGAAAACATATCTAAGTGAACTTACAGAAGAATTTCAAACTACATCTGAAACGCTTCCGCTACATTATATTTCAACAGCTGGTTTGCTTATTCAATACAAGCAGATATTTAAAAAAGATGGCGTTAAACTAAATATTGAAGTAGAAGATTCTTTTAAAGGACTACCTATGCCAGTTTACGAGTTTAACAATATCATTGGTAATTTAATAACAAATGCCTTTGAATCTATCATTTCACAGGAGGATTGTTCCACAGTTATAACGATTAAATTTTTCAAAGATCAGCACTTAATAGTTAAAGTATTGAATGAAGTTAATCCAGAGTCCTTAAAATTAAATAACATACTTCAGGATGGTTATAGTACCAAAAAAAATTCTATAGAACATGGATTAGGCCTCAACAATGCCATAATAACATTAGAACGATACAGCGGTTATCTATATCCTGAACTACATGATCAAAAGTTAAGTATGTTTGTCATCTTACCAGCTAAAGAAAGGAACGAAAATAATGGTCACTCCTAACATGATTAGTAATCAGATCACGGATTATGTAATCAAGCATGTACCAGAGTACAGGTTGAATAAGGATAATATAAGATATGGTATAGAGTGGATAACTTCTTTAACCATTCAGATAGCTATTGTTTTAATAATCGCTGCTTCAATGGGAGTGTTCAATGAAGCAACCATCACTCTTCTTACAGGGGCTATTCTAAGAACTTTTGGAGGAGGAGCACATTTTAAAAGCTATTTTAAATGTGTGATATACAGCTCTTTTATAATCATATTTATCTCGTATCTTGCGCAGAAATACGTTCATCTCAGTTTTAGTTCCATCTTAATTATTTATATATTATCTATGTTTATATACTTTCGTAAAGCTCCAGTGTTGCATAAAACTAAATCTCTATTTAACAAAAAAAAGAAATACTTATTTAAAAACATATCGCTTACATTTATTACGTTACTGTTTATTATAACAATATTTTTTTCTAGTAATGAGAACCCTATAATTACTTGTATTTGGATATCAGTTCTATTTCAATCTGTCTCACTTACAAATGGGCATCATATTGTGACTGATTGGTTAGATAAAAGAACTTCAAGAGAGGAGAAATATTTATGAAACTACTTGCAAAGATAATAGGTAAAGTTGGTTTTTTGGCATCAAAGGCACTTTAGCATCTTACTGGTTTGCTTATGAACCTGAACTACCTAGCAACGAAGAAAAGAACGATTCTAAATAAAAATGTCTAAATTAAGTATATTAGCAATAGATGACGATCCTCTTCAATTAGAAGTGTATACAGACATTTTCGAAGATTCTCCATACTCCTTAGTTTACACATCCACAAACGGAGATTCACTACCGATTATCTTAGGAGAGAAAAAAATAGATATCGCATTGTTGGATATTGAAATTGCATCCCAATCTGGATTTAAATTAGCTGAACATATTAATCAATGCCATGAAAATACAAAGATTATTTTCATTAGTAGCTATAAGTCTTTCGCTTTGGAAGCTTATAACTTTTATCCCTTAGACTATATTGTGAAGCCGGTAGATGTTTTTAGGTTGTTTCAGACGCTAAACCAAGTGAGTCATACAACTGATCAGCACATTCTTCGAGTTGGGGTAAAGACGTCAACAGGATTTTCTTTAATAAAAAAAGATGAAATACTTTTTATAAGTAAATCTTTCAATAAGACCACAATACATCTATTAAACAACGAACTCGTTGAGAGCAACGATAAACTAGATATACATGAGACAAAATTAATAAAACATGGGTTTTATCGTATTCACAAGTCTTACTTAGTAAACCTAAACAAAGTAAAAAAAATTCAAAGAGATGAATTTATGAATTCGTTTAATTTGATTTTATACGATTCTAAAAATACTATACCAGTAAGTAAACACCGTATAAAAGGGCTTAAAGAAGCAATAATTAAACAATTTAATTTTTAAGAACTATTTGAACTGACCACTCATTTGAGTGGTTTTTCTTTAGAGTAAAAACACATAACCCAATAACACATCAACACAAATATTTCTTCAAAAAAGTAAGGATGAATTTTTATTCATGCTCTAGAATTCGAAGCAATCCTCTCCCTCTTTTGGAGTACAGCGGTTTGAGCCAACGCCACAACATCATAAATAGACTCATTCATAACATCAACCTTCTGATACTTGCCATTGGTGTAGCACAAAAGCACTAAGTTTGTTTACACCGAGGATCGGAGCGTGAATAATAGAAGCGTGTCAAAGGTTCATGTTGTTTTCAAGTTTTTGATTACTCTTCTCAAAAACTTGAAAAACCTTTGATACGAACCTGATAGCTCTTAACGATTAACCGTTTAGACACCACATGAGAGCTATGATCGAGGAAAAACGAAATATTTCCTAATAAAAAAGCAGCCATCGTCTGAACTGTACCCTGTCAAGTAGACAACCGATATTCCATAGATAGGCCATTTAACCGTTTCTGTAGACGTTGATAATGATAAAAAGCCATATAGGAATCAATCGCCGTGTTCAGCTCTGCGACTGAATTGTACGAATCGAGTGCATAGCTCTCACATTTGTATGTTCCCCAAAACGATTCCTCGGTCCGTTGCCATCTCTTTATGAATAAATGTAACGTCAGGCATCTTTCGAACATCGTTTTTCCTTTCTCTGGGAAGAGAAGCTGTTGGAGTGAAAGATCATCCATATCTTTTCCAAAGGCCAACGGACCTCCGTCCTTTCCGCTTCTTTAAGAACGGAAGCACCGTGTTTCGAGAGCACGAACAACTCGCTGCAATAGAACGATTACTAAATCCTTTTGCATGAAGTCGAAGTATTTCTCGATAAGCAATCATAAAAAAACCTCCCACATCTGAATTTGCGCGGCACACCCATCTTCATTGTACAGGAGGTGGCTCTATAGAGGCAGTAGGCGGCTCTCGAATTTGTCCGACGTGGCTCTGAAATATGGCATAAGTGGCTCTTTTGAATGGCAATATTCAGCTCGTAATCGTTCATTGTCTCGTTCTACTTGTTTCGTACGTAAATGGGCTTTTTCGTCCGACATGAGCTCTGCTTCTGCCTTCACCCGTCCCCGACGATCACGAAGGCTTCTTCGCCCCCTTCTTCATATTTCTTTGTCCACTGGTACACTTGTTGGTAGGAGACTTGGTGATGAGCAGCGATCCGGTGGTAGTCTTTTTCATTTTCTAAACAGTCTTTTGCGATAAAAACGCGTTCCTCATGTGTCGTTGTTCGTCCTTTGGTCATTGGATGCTTCCTTCTTTCGCTTGAGCTTTTCCATCGTTTTGACCATGATTATACTTGATAATCCACTTGATTAACACCGAGGTACTTGAAATCCCATTAGTGACAATCACTTCATTTAGAGAGTAATCTCCTGAAAGGTACGCATGAATCGCTTGCCACTTTAATGCTTTTGAATAAGACTTCCATCCAGTGGATGGGTGAAGTCCTTCAATCCCCATTTATTCAAACTGTTTTCTCCATCGATTGATCGTTGTAGAAGCAACGTCGTAGTGCTCCCTGATTTAACTTAACGTATGATCTCCCCTTTGATAAGCTTGAATGACCTCATATTTCTCTTCAGCGCTAAATCGACTTTTGGTCATCAAAAAAACTCCCTTCAAAGTAAAACAGATTTTTTATTTCATCTGTCTACCTTTTGGGGAGTATATCAGTCTGCTTCTCCTCTTTTGGCGCTATTGTATTTGACTGGTCGTTGTGTTTTCATGTTTAATTCATAATTATCGGGGCTAAAAGTGAGGTTTGACTCTACATATTTATTGTAACAAGATTGATCGTTTGCTTGGCTAGGTGATAACAAAAACTTTAAGAGATTTTCGGCTCTTAGAAAACAGCATGGGCACAGCCAGTTCTACGAACAATGATGTACAGTAATTTTAAGATTTTAAAAGTTTACGGAATTAGTTATTATCAGAACCAAAATTGAATATGCG
>BAXC01000139.1 GCA_001310375.1 Bacillus sp. JCM 19041
CCCTCACAATTGCAAGGGGCGCTGTTTGATCTTATTTCGCTATTTCGTGCGTAACGCTTTTTTCGAATAAATCATTAGCTTTCAGTGATTTAATTAACGTTTCGCCCATAACTGATGGCGTGGCTGCGACACGGATGCCGCAAGCTTCCATTGTTTTAATTTTTTCAGCTGCTGTGCCTTTGCCACCAGAAATAATTGCACCAGCGTGGCCCATGCGCTTTCCTGGAGGCGCCGTTTGGCCACCAATAAAGCCAACAACAGGTTTTGTCATATTTGCTTTAACCCATTCAGCCGCTTCTTCTTCAGCAGTTCCGCCAATTTCACCAATCATGATAACCGCATAAGTGTCAGGATCATCATTAAACAAAGACAGCACGTCAATGAAGTCTGTTCCATTTACAGGATCTCCACCAATTCCTACAGCAGATGATTGACCAATTCCCTCAGTAGAAAGCTGGTGTACCGCTTCATAAGTCAAAGTACCAGAACGAGAAACGACACCGATATGTCCTTTTTTATGGATATAACCAGGCATAATACCGATCTTACATTCCTCTGGAGTAATAACACCAGGACAGTTTGGCCCGATTAGACGAGTCTTTTTGCCTTCCATATAGCGTTTTACTTTCACCATATCAATAACTGGAATGCCTTCAGTAATACAAATTGCTAAATCTAATTCTGCATCTGTCGCTTCCATGATAGCATCAGCTGCAAAAGCTGGTGGAACATAGATAACCGTCGCATTTGCCCCAGTTGCATCTACTGCTTCTTTTACAGTATTAAAAACTGGCACACCTTCAATTTCAGTGCCGCCTTTACCAGGCGTTACTCCGCCAACGATTTTCGTTCCATACTCAAGCGCCTGTTTTGTATGAAACAATCCAGTAGCGCCGGTAATACCTTGAACAATGACTTTTGTATCTTTATTAATTAAGATGCTCATCTGCTAGCTCCGCCCTTCCTATTTCACTAATGAAACGATTTTTTGTGCGCCGTCAGCCATTGAATCTGCTGCTGTGATATTTAATCCAGATTCTTTTAAAAGTTTTTTCCCAAGTTCTACATTTGTACCTTCCAAACGAACAACAAGAGGAATTTCGAGACCAACTTCTTTTGTCGCAGTAATAACCCCTTCTGCGATAATGTCACATTTCATAATTCCGCCAAAGATATTGACAAAAATACCTTTTACATTCTCATCAGACAAGATCAACTTAAAGGCTTCCGTAACTTTTTCAGCAGTCGCGCCGCCACCTACATCAAGGAAGTTCGCCGGATCGCCCATGTAGTGTTTAATAATGTCCATTGTAGCCATAGCGAGACCAGCTCCATTAACCATGCAGCCGATGTTTCCGTCTAGAGCAATGTAGTTTAAGTCATGTTTTGAAGCCTCGATCTCTTTTACATCTTCTTCTTCTAAATCACGAAGCTGGGCAATGTCTTTATGGCGATAAAGTGCATTAGAATCAAAGTTGAATTTTGCATCTAATGCCATTACTTTTCCATCACCAGTTGTAACAAGAGGATTGATTTCCGCAATCGATGCATCTTTATCAACAAATACTTGATACAAGCCCATCATAAATTTAACCGCTTGGCCAACAAGTTCTTTAGGAATGTTTATATTAAATGCAACGCGTCTAGCTTGGAAGCCTTGAAGGCCAACTGCTGGATCAATTACTTCTTTAAAAATCTTTTCTGGCGTTTCTTCCGCTACTACTTCGATTTCAGTGCCGCCTTCTTCAGAAGCCATTAATACAACGCTGGAAGTAGCACGGTCTACTACAAGACCAATATAATATTCATTTTTAATGTCGCAACCTTCTTCAACTAGTAAGCGCTTAACTTCTTTACCCGCTGGTCCAGTTTGATGCGTGACAAGTGTTTTCCCAAGAATTTCATCCGCGTATGTACGAACTTCATCCAAGTTTTTTGCAACTTTAACACCGCCGGCTTTCCCGCGTCCACCTGCGTGAATCTGCGCTTTTACTACAGATACAGACGAGCCTAGTTCTTTCGCTGCTTCTACTGCTTCGTCAACAGAGAATGCTACTTTCCCGTTTGGAACGGCTACTCCGTACGAACGAAGAATTTCTTTACCCTGATACTCATGGATATTCATTCTCTCTCCAGCCTCCTGTAATTACGTGCTTCACTCTTACGCGCGCACGAGAATTTTCGTCTTTAATACGAAATCCTTTTTCATTCTAGCACTTTTTTTTGATGCTTGGGGAGGGGTAACCGCTATCATTCTTACAATTTTTCTGTTTTCTTTGTTGATAGTTGCCATTTTTTCGTACCTCTTTGATTTTTTTGTCATTTATTAAATTGTATAAAATTTCCCTGTAAACAGAAATCTCCATTTGGTTAGTTTACTCACAGCCTTTCTCTTAAAGATCCTATTCGTTTCAAAAAGATCATTACACTTTCTCAAATAAGTCAATCAATGATCAACTATTTTCATTTTCATCTTTTGATGCCTCTTTGGATCTCTCTTTGTTTTTCCTTTTTTTATTTGGTTCAAATAATTTTTTTAACCCTTTTGCTAGCTGCTCTTTTTCAGATGCTGATGCATAATGACCAAATTCTCCGGAAAACTCTTCTTGACGTTCGCTTCTCTTTTTGTCCATTGTATAACTCTCCTTTTGCAGTGTTATTTTTCAGTATCTGCAATGAAGCTCAAATTATGATGATTCCTCCAAATCAAGCATAAAAAGAATCATTTCAGCACAAACCTCTGCGGATTCATCAGTCAACTGAAGTAGAGAAGGTCGCAAACTATTTCCCTTTGTCATCTGAACATAATGTTTGCCAGCAAAAAAGCTCTTAGTTTGAAACGGAGTTGGTACATCATTCATTAACCTATAAATTGATTTTTTTCTCATAATTTTATGTCTACCCCACCTTGAAGATAATGCTCGGTTTGTTTTTGATTATCATGAATCCATTCACACACTTCCAAATCAAACCCTTTAGAATGTAACCTAATTTGCAGCTTTTCTCGCGCTTCACGAAAAGACTCTGGAATGGGTGAATCACTATAAACAACAAGGAAAATTCTCTTTTCTTTTAAGCGTATGCTCATTCGTAACGAGCCCATTGATGGCATTAATGTACTTATCATTGCATGAAACCTTTGCCCGACTTTTTTGCCAACCACCTTATCATCTTCATTCTTAATTTGAATGTCCCAATCAGCATGAGCAAATGGCAAAACAACACTTAAGTAATCTTTCGAATCATAAGTTGGTCCCATTTGGAGCATCAATCGCTCTTGAAGCTCTTCAACAGAACCGGCTATTCCATGGCTCTCTAAATCAGCAACAATCTTATCAAATCCCGCTAAAAGAAAGAGCTGCCTCTTTAAAAGCTCCTTCAGTGGACCAGCTTTATGTAGATCGCTCATTAATTGTTTCTCCCCCTGTTGATATTCTCCTAATAATTGAATCAAAGGGGGATAACCCACCGCCAGTGCTTTTATATGTAAATCGTGTATTGTAGCCGAGACACTTTTTTTTGCTCGTATTTCAACCAGGGACCTCCCAATCCACTCCTCCGTGAAATCTACTCGTTTTTCGTTCAGATAGCATAGTGATAACTCCACTTCTTCAATCGATGCTCTCTGCTTCCTTTGGGTAGCAGTAACTCTAAAATATGTTTTCTTTTGTAATGGGACATCCAAGCGTTCAAATAAAGCAACTAATTGCATCGCTTTTTGAGAGGGATAAACAGACCAGACCTCAAGCAATTGTCGAAATGTACCACCTTCTGCAATTTTTTTTAGTATCGGCGCGTATCCTCTCCACGACAGAAAACCAGTAAACTCTCCCCACCATTAAATCTGCTTGAAGCTTGGCAACAATTATTGATTTTCCAAATCTTATTTGAGCTGTTTTTGCAATTGGAAACACTTTCAACACATGACCACGCATCATTTGTTCTTTGTGGAAGACGGGTCTTAACTGTTTAGAAGGATGATTCGATAGTGAATGAGAGAGACGATTCATCTATTTCACTCCTTTCACCTATTCTTTTGAATAAAGACGCTTATTCGCTATTTCTAAAACCGGTTTAAATGAACGGCGATGTTCCGGAGTCATCCCATGCTGTCTAATTGCCTCTAAATGAGCGGTCGTTCCATACCCAGCATGTGTATCAAATCCATACTCTGGATATTTCTCTGCCACTTCCTCCATATATCTATCCCGCCATACTTTAGCTAAAACAGAGCTTGCTGCAATCGATAGACTTTTCGCATCTCCTTTTATAATTGACATTTGCGGTAACAAAATGTCCAATTCGATTGCATCTAGCAACAAGAAATCCGCTTTTTTTTTGCAATCCATTAATTGCTGTTGTCATCGCTTTTTTTGTTGCTTGCAAAATATTAATCTTGTCTATTTCTTGTGCACTTACACTAGCAATTTGGTAAGCTAATGCGTTTTCTTTTATATACTTAGCAAATTCTTCCCTTTTTGCTTTTGTTATTTTTTTGGAATCAGTTAGGCCTAGTAATTGAAAATCAATCGGCAAAATGCAAGCACAAGCTGTAACGGGTCCAGCAAGAGGTCCTCGTCCTACTTCATCCACACCACATATCATTTGATAGCCAGCTTGTCGTAGCTCATTTTCGAAAGAGAGCATGCCTCTATGCATTTCTTCTAGTTCGTGTTGTTTATCAAGAAGTTTATCATAGCGATTCAGTAAAACTTGAACTCCCTTACGTTTATCTCCTCTCAAGTTTTCTACTTCTTCTGCAGTAATGATATCTTCGTCAAAACGGGCGCGTATTTCTGTAATTGATTTCATATGTATCGTCCTTTCTGCCAATAACGACTATGGCTATGCTATAGTTACCATAGCACCAATCACTTAAGGAGCTTTCACCATGTCTATTTTCGAAATTATTTTGTTGCTTGCTGTTGGTTTTATCGCTGGTATTATCAATACGGTTTCAGCAGGAGGGTCCTTACTTACTCTTCCGGTTCTCTTGTTTCTTGGTTTGCCTTCTGCTGAAGCAAACGGAACAAACCGTGTAGCAATCGTTGTCCAGAGTGTGACATCTGTAGTCAGCTTTGCACGAAAAGGGCAACTGAAGATAAAAAAAAACCTCTCTCTTTTAATTGCGTCAACCGTAGGAGCGGTGTTCGGAGCTCTTTCTGCCATTTCAATTTCTGATGATGTCTTTATGATTATTCTTGCAATGACAATGATTGTTACCTTAGGATTTATCATCTGGAACCCTTTAAAAGCCATTACCAAACCAGGACGGATCTCCCCAACAAAGTATGCTGTTGGCACTGCCAGTTTTGTTTTAATTGGTTTTTATAGTGGATTTATACAAGTAGGTGTTGGCTTTTATATTATGATTCTAGCTATCCTTTTGTATAAACGTTCTTTTATTGAGGCTACGTTAATTAAAATACTTGTTGTCGGATTATCTGTCTTAATTTCTTTATGTATTTTCGCCGTCAACGGCCATGTCCTTTGGGGACACGGGATTATTTTGGCGACGGGCACAGCTATTGGAGCTTTACTTGGCAGTAAGTTAGTTTTAAGTAGTCAAACAAAATGGATTCAACTCATTTTAATTGCTACGGTCATCCTTCTCGCTGCTCGATTGTTTTATGATGCACTCCTCTAAAAAAAGAGAATCGCAGCTACTATTAAGCCTGCGATTCTTCTTCTGGCGTTTCAAAGGTTACCTTCCCAACCGTACCACTACGAAGTTCACGAAGTAATAATTCAGCGGTTTTATCAAAATCGACAAGTCCACCTCGAATGATACAACCTCTTTTACGCCCAATTTCTTCAAATAATGGGCCAATATCTTCTAAATCCTCTGGAATCTCAATTTCATAACGGTTCGCTAATTTTTCAGGGTATTCCACTGCCAAAAATCGGAGCGCAAATGCTGCAACATCTCCATAATCAAGAAGTTCATCTTTAATTGCACCTGTCGCCGCTAATCGCATGCCAACTCGCTGGTCGTCGAATTTCGGCCACAAAATTCCAGGGGTATCAAGTAAATCCAATTGGTTCCCTACTTTAATCCATTGTTGTTGTTTTGTTACTCCTGGCGGTCACCAACTTTTGCCTGCCTTTTATTTACGAGACGATTAATCAATGTTGATTTCCCTACATTAGGAATTCCTAAAATGACGGCTCTCAACGCTCTCGGCTTCATGCCTTTCGACTGCCACTTCTCATATAGAGCATGAGCGAGCTTCTGACATGCAGGCGCGATTTTCTTAACTCCTTGGCCTGTTTGGGAGTTTACTGCAATGACTTCGGCCCCTTTACTCCTAAAATAAGCACTCCACTGCTCTGTATGTGCTTCATCAGCTAGATCTGCTTTATTTAAGAGAATCAAGCGTGGTTTATCACCTGTTAACTCATCAATAATGGGGTTACGAGAAGACAGCGGAATTCGCGCATCAAGTAACTCAATTACCACATCGATCATTTTTAGTTTTTCTTTTATTTCCCGTCTTGCTTTCGCCATGTGACCGGGATACCATTGGATTGTCTTCATCTGTTTCACCTGCTTATTAATTTACAATGTTTACATTTTCAAAAGGGTAGAAGATAATATTGGCCCTTCCAATTATTTCTGATAGATGAACAACCCCAATGTCACGGCTGTCTTTACTTAAACGACGATTATCACCCATCATAAAATAATGATCTTCTGGAATTGTCTGTTCGTCAATTATTTCTTCAAGCGTAAAGTCTCCAGTGAGATTCTGATTGCCTTGGATTGATTCTTTTAAGTGTTTCAAATAGGGCTCTTGAACAGCTTGCCCATCGATATAAAGAATATCATTTTCATAGGCAAGTGTTTCGCCAGGTAAACCGACAATGCGTTTAATATAATCTTTGCCTCCTGGAGCATGGAATACGACAATATCAAATCGTTCCGGTTCTACGAAGTGATATCCGATTTGATTTACAATCATTTTGTCGCCCGTTTCTAACGTTGGTTGCATGGAATATCCTTCAACAATAATAGGCGCCAGCAAAAAAATTCGAACTAAAAGTGTTGCAATTAACGCTAAGGTAAGCGCTTTTGCCCACTCAACTGGAAAAGCCCGTGATTTCAATTGCTCTCGCCTCCTTCTCTTTCTAGTTTACCATGTTTATTGTTCTTATTCATCAAGCAAAAAAGCACGGAGTATCTCCCGTGCCGCTTAAGAAATCATTCGCTGTCGTAACACGATTAAATTACGAAAAAAATCGCTGCACCTCTTTACTGAAATATATAAGGGTACACGCCTTCGGAGATTATACCTTATCTACTTAAACCGGTCAATTACCGAGATTTTTACTCAGTTATTCTTATCATTATAAACGAATTGAAGCCATTTCACTTTTAAGTGCACACTTCAAAAACAAACTTATTGTATTATGAAACCATATAGGTTTACATACGTAACATGCCTAGAGGTGATTTTATGAAAAATATTCCTAGCCATAAAGTCTATTTTTCTGGCTCCTTTATCAGTCTAATTCTGGCAGTAGTGCTCCCGTCTATTTTTAACAATCTAGATCTTAATGGAGGTCCTGCAAATATCATTTTTGGATTTTTTACGATTTTTTATTTGATAGTCGGATTTTTTCACTTAAGAAAATCAAAACATAACCCAGGGTCAGGGGCATAGTTCTCTGGCTTTTTTGTTTTTACAACCTACACCTCTTGTACACTCAACATTTTTATAGAGTATATGTTATTTTTATCTTTTGAACAAACGCACAAAAAGAACGTCCCTCATTACGAGGAACGCTCCTTCTTTTTCCGCCAAAACCCGGTTTGTATTAACGGCGAATTTCTTTAATACGTGCTTTTTTACCACGAAGATTACGTAAGTAGTAAAGTTTCGCGCGACGTACTTTACCGTGACGCTTCACTTCAATCTTATCGATCTTCGGTGAATGTAATGGGAATGTACGTTCAACACCTACACCGTATGAGATTTTGCGTGCAATAAACGTTTCACTGATACCAGAACCACGGCGCTTAATCACGACGCCTTCAAAAAGCTGAATACGTTCGCGAGTTCCTTCCACAACCTTTACGTGGATTGTAAGCGTGTCCCCAGGACGGAAATCAGGATGGTCTGTGCGCAATTGCTCACTAGTGATTTCTTTAATTAGGTTGCTCATCGTATCGTTCCCTCCTTCCGTACAGACATTCTTGCCAATAAATAAAGCAGCGGAACATCGTAATCTTGCTGAATATTTCTCATTCAGCCACAACCATTATCATAGCACAATAAAGCGCGAACTACAATATCCAATCAAATCTTTTTTTGACTTGGCAAGCCAAGAATTTCAAAGACTTCTGCTAATTTTTTATTTACTTGCTCGGTCAAAGCTAACCGACGTTTTTGCTGTATCGCTTCAGCTTTAATAACAGGACATAGCGAATAGAATCGGTTATACAAACTGGCAAGCTCAAAAGCAAATGTGCACAACAAATTAGGCTCTAAAGCTTTCGCTGCTTTACGGAGAGTTGTTTCCCACCCAGCCAAATGTTTTAATAACGCTCGTTCGCTCTCTTCTGTTTCTTGATACGTAGCACCCTCTTTACTTAAACCAGCCACCGCAGCCTTCTCAATGATACTATTCGTACGCGCATACGTATAAATTAAATACACTCCAGTATTCCCTGTCACTTGTGTTGCTTCTTCCAGATCAAAAATAATGTCTGACGTCGTATTATAACGAAGCATATTGTACCTGATTGCAGCAAATGTTAGTGTTTGAACGGTCTGCAAATCAGCATTGGCACTCTGTTCTTGAACCGCTTTTCCCATTTCGGCAATCAGCTCGTTTATTTTAATACCGATACCTTTACGTCCCGACATTGCGTAAACTTCTTTGTTTTCCTCCGTTTCAAGTCCTAAGCGCTCTGCTGTTTGTTTGCTTAAAGATACAACGCCGTATGGAACTTGGAATAGCTTGTTCGCTTCGTCTGAGTACCCTGCAGCAAATAGTGCTTTTTTCACTACTTGTTGAGGATACTCTTGCCGATAATCAATAATATTAATAACTGAGTCTGCATCACCAAAATTAGCTTTAGCACCAGACGCTGGTAGTCCACAGTTCTCCAATTTTTTGTTTATATGTAAAATCTCCCTCTAATAATCCGTACTTCCACATATGGTAAGCAATATCTTTTGCCGTATACGTTAAAACACCGTTAGAACGAATCAAAACTTTGTCTGCTAAATGTTCCGATTCTCCAATGCCATCGGTCGAATCATCAGTCCGAATCACCCAACAACCTGCTTGGGGTCCTTGTTCTTGTTTAAAAAAGACATCTGTTTGCTTTAGTTTACTAAACGCTTCTTGCCAAAAACCTTTTTGCAGAATATCCCGTTCCCATACGAGCAAATCATAGGAAATACCAAACTGCCTCATTTCTTCTACATGTTCAGAAGACAACTTATCAGCTACAGCATAACCAAGCCAAGCAGTACTGTTATTACCTTCTTCTAATTTATGAAGAACATCATCCCGAATCGATGTTGTTACTTCTCCTGATTCATACTTTTCATTTAAAGCGGAGTAAATATCCCAACAGTAATCGCCAAACCGTTCAGCTGGCTCGGTTGACTCTGTATGCAGCAATGCAGTTAACGTGTCTGCCAATTGATTTCCCAAGTCATCGATATAATTATGCACTTCAACTTGAGCACCTGTTTTCTTTAAAAGACGCGCCAGCGTATCCCCAATGCAAGCATTACGCAAATGCCCGATATGAGCTGATTTATTTGGATTGATGGATGTATGTTCAATGACAACTTTCTGTTTTTCACCGCTTATATCATAGTCAGATACATTAGTAAATATAACATCATCCCAGCTTACAAAGAAATTTATAAAACCTGGTCTAACAACATCTATTTTACCCACTGGCAATTCCATCTCTTCTAACTTCTCTTGTAAAACGATCGCAATTTCAAAAGGATTTTTACGAGCGACTCGAGCTAACTTCATTGCGATATTTGTTGAATAATCACCATGAGTAAGTTGAGCAGGTTGTTCTAATTCAATTTCGATTTCTTCTGAATAGGAAGCTGTTGCTGCTTGAATTGCTTTGATGAGCGTCTGCTCTATATGCATATTGTTCAACCACCTTCTCCGTATTGCTATTCAGTATAGCACGACTATCCAGACATTGCGCCTTCATCAAAACATTCAAACGAAAAAAAACCATATACATTTTATGCATACGGCTACTTCTCATTCTTCACTTCTTCTAATAATTTTATTTCTTCCTCTGATAGAGAATTAGCTTCTAGTAAATCTGGACGTCGCGCATACGTTCGCCGCAAGGATTCTTTTGATCGCCATTCTTCAATATTTGCGTGATGACCCGAAAGAAGGATATCAGGAACCTTCATGCCTCTAAAATCAGCAGGGCGCGTATAATGAGGATGTTCCAGCAAACCTGTTGAATGAGAATCTGTCACAGCAGAGTTCTCATTACCGAGTGCTCCTGGTAACAGTCGTGTCACACTATCAGCAATTACCATAGCACCCAACTCTCCCCCAGTTAACACATAGTCCCCTAAAGATATTTCATCTGTTACTAAATGCTGTCTAACCCGTTCATCAAAGCCCTCATAATGACCACATAAAAAGATCAAATGATCTTCTTTAGCAAGTTCTTCCGCTTTTTTTTGCGAGTAAGGGATTCCTTGAGGACAGAGCATAATGACACGGGGCTTTATCTCAGTCTCCGTTTTCACACTCTCAACCGCATCAAAAATTGGTTGCGGCGACAACACCATGCCTGCTCCGCCGCCATAAGGATAATCATCCACTTTACGATGCTTATTCATCGCATAATCTCTAAAATTAATTGTCTTAAATGAAACCAGTCCACGGTCACTAGCTTGTTTTAAAATAGAGGAATGAAAAACACCATTAAACATTTCCGGAAACAATGTGAGGACATCAATTTTCATCAATCATCTAGACCTTCCAATAGTTGAACCGTAATTAGCTTTTCGTCAATATCAACTTTTTTCACAACAGACTCAATGTACGGAATCAACAAATCTTTTTGTCCTTTACGATCTACAACCCAAACATCGTTTGCCCCTGTTTCAATAATATCTTTTATTTTTCCTAACAGAGTACCTTCTTCATTTTTGACTGTGCAGCCCATGATCTCATGGTAATAAAACTCATTTTCCTCTAATTCAGCTAATTTCACTTCCGAAACATAAAGGTAGCTCCCCTTAAATGGCTCCACCTCATTTATATTGTCGTACCCTTCAAATGTAAGCAAATCAAAATTCTTATGGCTGCGATGACTGCGAACAACGACGCGCTGCCCCGGATCATCAGGACTTTTTGCTATTTTAAGTTCTGATCCACTTTCATAACGTTCTTCTGCAAAGTCTGTATTAGAAAGAATTCTCACTTCCCCACGTACACCATG
>BAXC01000140.1 GCA_001310375.1 Bacillus sp. JCM 19041
ATCCCTGGCTTTCCCAGACCCAAACAACCTCCCTTATACAATCCATATTTCGACTTCCGGACATACACTAACACTACTTCGTGGGCAAGAAACCGTTAAAACATATCCAATTGCCGTCGGTAAGATGCTTACTCAAACACCAACTGGTGAATTCATCATCATTAACAAAGCGCCTAATCCTGGCGGTCCGTTTGGCACAATGTGGATGTCATTATCAAAACAACATTATGGTATACATGGCACAAATGATCCATCCTCAATTGGTAAATCAGTCTCACACGGGTGCATCCGCATGCATAATGCCGATGTGGAAGAACTAGCGTCAACGATTCCAATTGGCACAAAAGTTATTATCACTCCGTAGTAAATGAACGGTTACACGTCGTCGCTGTTCAATCGATGATTAAATAATACGCCTGCCATTGCGCAGGTTTTTTGTATTCTCTTTTTAATTCTTTTCTTGCATCTTGCCGGACTAGCGGTGTAAACTATTCACAATTGATAGAAAATAAGGTGTAGGGGACACAATCATGCTTATAAAAACTGAGCAAAAACTTCTATTTATCGGCGATTCAATTACAGACTGCGGGCGACAATTTCCTAATGGCGAAGGATCGGCAGAGGCCCTTGGAAACGGCTATGTTTCTATTGTTGAAAGTCTTTTGCAAGCGACTTATCCAGAACGGAAAATTCGCGTTGTTAATAAAGGAATTAGCGGCAATACGGTGCGTGATTTAAAAAACAGGTGGCAGGAAGATGCGCTTAATCCAAACCCCGATTGGCTTTCAATTATGATTGGAATCAATGATGTCTGGCGCCAGTTTGACGCCCCTTTTCAGACGGACAATCATGTTAAGCCTGAAGAATTTAAAGAGACACTTTTTCAGCTTGTAAATGAAACAAAATCTACTGTTGAAGGAATTGTTTTGATGACACCTTTTTATATTGAGCCTTCAAAAAAGGATCCAATGCGCCAAAAAATGGACGATTACGGGTCTATTGTTAAAAAAGTAGCTGAACAGACCAATTCGATTTTTATCGACACGCAAGCTGCACTAGCACCCTTACTTAGCAATCTCTATTCATCCGCAATCGCTCGTGACCGAGTCCATCCAAATCCACGTGGGCATATGGCGCTAGCGCGCGCTTTTTGCAAAGCATTCAATTTGATTGGAATAAAGGATTATAAAAAGCGCGGTGGGCACCGCGCTTTTTTCAGAACTTAACGATTCTTTGCTGCTTCCACAAAGAGAAAAATGGCTGTTAGAATATGAAGCACCATACCTACCCTAAAATCCAGCCAAGTGCAGAAGCGAAAATACCTATTATATGTCCTGTCTTAGAACGGCTTTCTCGAGATGCTAAGACAAGGCCGATAATATGAAGAACAAGCATAATATATAAAGGAGACCACGACATACTAATAATGAATAAACCACCAAGGATGGGAAAACCCAAAATGGCTTCGAGCCCACCAATCACCCATTTATAAACCCGACTCGGTTGATTTCCATTATCCTCTTTATATTCCAAAATCTCATCTTTTGCCATTACGCCACTCCTTACAAAGCATTGTTTCCCTTAATTTGCTTCAATAAGGAGAGGCTATACGCATTTATTGCTCATGCTCATATGATTTAAATGGGTTTAAGAGTAAATGAACGATTATGACAAGCACGAACACAAACAGTAAATACATACTACTGCTTCCAGTCACCATTCGAAAAACAAAAGTAAATAGGATTCCCCCAATCAAAACAGCAAACTCAACTAAAAGAATCGGTAAACGTAAGTAATTGTCTTCTCCACAATATGGGCATGTTACTTTTCTTACAGCAATCCCCCGAGGAAACGTTCGAATATTCGGCGTCTTTTTTTCGCAGTTCTTGCAATGCCTGCGTTGTTTTTTCACTGGCACACTCCTTTCCTGTAGTGCTCCATCACATTAATAAGGCGGTCCATTGCATCAACAGCGTTTTTATGATTTTGAGAGAAATTGATTCTGAAGCTATTTTTAAACTTTGAGCCAAATTCAGTTCCAGGAGTGACAATCACATTAGCCTGCATGCGAAGAATTTTAACAAAATCCTCAATGCTCGTATCTAATTCAGGCATGCTCGGGAATAGATAGCTACCAGCCTCTGTTGGTCTAACGTTGATCCCTTCAACTGTTTGTAATTGATTTAGTAAATCGTCACGAATTTGTTGATGAAGTAAAATTCGATCACTCATCCAACCTTTAGGTTCTGCGAGCCATGAACGTAAAACGGCTTGATTATACCCACCTGCGCGCAAAGAGACAACAGCCTGAAGCTTCTCCATCCGATCAATGATTTGTGAGGAACCGAATGCTACACCTAAACGATATCCACTTAGTGATTCGGTTTTTGATGGTCCAATAATGCTAATGTGATGTTCAGGATCGATACAGTTCTGGGCACATAAATACGTATGTTTTCTTCCATCAAACGTTTGTCTGGAATAAAGTTCATCGCTTATTACTTTGACGCCAAATTTCTGTGCCAGTTTTCCAATTCCATGAATTTCACCGAGAGAATACATCACTCCTGTAGGATTATTAGGATTAGAAAACAGAAAAAGCTTAACGCCAGATTTAAACGCGTTTTCCAGTTGATTTAAGTCTATTCCTGCCCCGTGGTTCCTTTTTAAGTAATCCATCTGGATTGGAACAATTTCCCCTTCAAAAAATTCCACCAACTTCCGGTTGGCAAAATAATCCGGTTCAATAATAGCAACTTTATCCCCCTTGACCATTGTAGAGCCAATTGCTAGGAAGAGAGCCCCTTGAGTCCCAGGTGTAATAATTAGATTCTTGTTTGCATCAATTGTCGACCCAGTTAGTTTAGAAAGTTTTATCGCAGTGTCCTCTAAGCTTGAACCACTCCCTCTATAGAGTATAGGCTTGTTCTCCCCCCTTATTTACCCCTTCTACAAAAAGATCTAAAGCATTAGGAATAGGTGTAAAAGCATCTACATCGCCATGAGAGAAATCGACTGTAGGACCTGAGTATTTCTCGCCGCGCACTTTTAAATCGACATGATCTTGACGCTTTTCCTGTCCAGGAGCGTTATCAACACCCAGTTTCAAGAACTTTCTTTCTATTCCGTCCATTGATGTCACCTCTTTCTCGTATGAATTATGTACCATTTATAGCGCAAATTGATTGCCTGCAATACCCCTTTGATTACGATTAATGTAACAAGTTTCCTGGACACGATCAAGGTTCAATCTACCTTGCTCTAAGACATATGAACAGTACCAAAAAACTCTTATGCACCTTTCGTGCAAAGAGTTTAAATTGACACACAGAGCTACTAGGAACCATAATTATGATAGAATGACGGCTCACAAACCATCATTTTTTGGCAACAATGCTAAATCAATTGCACCGTCAACTACATCAAAATCTTTCACCTTACCGATAAGCAGCTCAACAGGTGCTTCTTTTAATGCTCCTTGTTCAAATAAGTAAGCCATTGCGTTTCGCACAGTCTCTTCTTCGTACCCATTCGCAATTGCATCTTCAACAACATCCTCTTGTGCTCGTAATTTCTTATCATTAATTGAATCATGAAGGTGCAAACGCAGCTCTTCAGAAAATTGACCATTCATATATGCACTCTCCTAGTCCGTTTTTCATTTAATACCCTGTTTGTATAATTAGAAACACGGGTTGAATGCGGCTTTTCTTATGTTTTTTTCAGAAACTGCTTCGGAGACATACCTGTGTGCTTTTTAAATACGTGACTAAAATATTTATAATCGCTAAACCCCGTCTGTTCTGCAATTTCATACACGAGCATTTTCTCATCTTGAAGCAGCCCAAGTGCTTTTGTGATCCGATATCTAGTTAATAATTCATTAAAGCCATAACCAGTATTCTGCTTCAGCTTCGCATTTAGCGTGACTGATGAAATGCACAGTTCATCACTCACTTCTCTCATTGTTAGTTTTTCTCCGTAACGAGCTTTAATAATACGCATTGTATCGCCTACATAGCCTGACGCGCTTTCCAAATCTATATCAAGTATATCTGCATATACTTTCGTATGCTCGGACCATGATGCTGCGCTTTTTTTCTCATTTAAAATAGTCACAACTTTCCTCAAGGTTGCTTCAAGCTCATTTAAGTCAACCGGCTTTAGCAAATAATCATGAACGCCAATATGAATGGCTTGCTGTGCATAAGCGAATTCTCCGAACCCGGAAAGGATGATTGCTTCAAATTGATAATGACATTTTGCCTCTTTCAACATTTCTAACCCGTCTTTAAAAGGCATTCGAATATCCGTAATGACAAGATCAGGTCGCAATTCACTAATTAACCTTAGTCCCTCGTTGCCATCTTCAGCGGAACCAATAACCGTACAGCCAGTCTTTAACCAATCAATTCGATAAAGTAATCCTTTTAATAAAATTGGTTCGTCTTCGACAATGACCACTTTCAGCATCTTGCCTCACCCCTTATAAGGTATTTTCACCTGCACAATGGTTCCGACCGATGGTGTTGCTTCTACCGTTAACCCGTATTTACTTCCATAAAGAAGCTGAATCATTTGATGCGTATTTTTTAACCCTGTATGTTCTGTTTCAACTGTTTCTTCTGCGATAACCGCCTTTATTTCTTCCACCTTTGTTTGCTCATACCACTTCCATTATCAATGACATGAAAGAGTAAATCTTCACCGGTAATTTGTGCTGTTAAGTTGACCGCCAACTGATTTGTTTCGTCAATTGAATGCTTGATCGCGTTCTCGACCAATGGCTGTAGTAATAATTTAGGCACCCTGGCCTGCTCAAGTGATTTAGCTATTTGAATTGAATAGTGTAACCGCTTGCCATAGCGCATTTTCTGCAGGGCAAAATAATCGTGTAAATAAGCGAGATCCTCTTTTAACAAGACGGTTGTATCACCAAAATTAGCGTTATAACGCATCAATTTAGCTGTTTTCACAATCATTTCAGATGCACTTTCCGGATTAGCTAATGTTTCATATTTTATCATTTCAAGCACATTGTAAAGAAAATGCGGGTTAAATTTCGCTTCTAAATGTTTGATTTCACTCAAGCGCTTCTTTTCCATTATTTCTTGGTTCTTATTAACGAGCGCCTCGATTTCATTCACTTTATTTGTATATTCTTCATAGATCGTTTGTACTTCAACAGACATACGACCTTTTCGTTGAAATTGTTCATTATTGTTTTTAGAAGCTACTATTGCAACAAGCGCATCAAACGGTTCCAACGATTTCTTTAATATTTTTGGTGTTACTAGCCATACCACTACTAATATGACAAAACTTGATACAACCATTGCCATAATTCCATAAAGTAGAAGTAATTTGTACGTATGAATAGCTGTTAGTGTGAACACTTGAATCCGCTGCTCTTCAACAGTCGTTGCCGTTACATAATAGGGACTACCCTCATATTGAATGAACTTGCCTTCTATCGGTTCAGCAAGTTTCCCTAGTCGGTCAATCCCAAATGAATGACTATAAAAAATTGCATTGTTAAATCGATCTGCTACAACAACTTTCTGGCTACTTGGTGGGTATAACGGATGATCCAATATAAAAAGCAAATATCCATTTGTATTTGAACTTATTTGTACAGCAGCCGCAAACACATATACACCACCACTTCCCCCATTAATTAAACGTTTGTTTATGTATTCTTCATTAAAGCCATTCTCTTCCGTTTTACCGATAATGGAACTTAAAACAACACTTTGTTCTACCTCTTCTTTTTGTTCTGTATAATAACTGGATGCAAGTACCTCCCAGTGGGTTGTAGTAATGCGAAATGAGAGTTTAATGAGCTTTCGTTCCGAAAATCATACAACAGTTGATTTACTATACTGCTATCACCGTCTCCTTTTAAAAAATCAACAATCGCTTCTTCTTCAGCCAAACTTTTCATGCCAACTCGGTACTTATCAAAACCTGTTTCTATTTGCTCTGCTATCTGTTCATTCGTCTCTGTCCCGGGCTCGACAATAGATACATAAAACGTCATGAGCAGCGATAGCAAATAGACGGTTAAAATCGCAATGATAATGATCGTTGTATACGTTATGAATGAACGTTTAATATCATCTTTGATTTTCCGACGTTCCATCAGCTCATCTCCAACTTTTAACCTGGACAACAGAGGGCTGCCTCTCATCATAAAAGGCAGCCTCTACGTTGGTTATAAATTCATTTCCTTTTTCCCCGTCAGCTTAAAAAACAGCAGCAGAGATAAAATTGATGTGATTGTTAATATCGCCGAATATGCAGATGCATTGCCAAAATTTCCACGAATAACTTCTGTATAAATAGATACAGCCAATGTTTGTGTATTTGATGAGTAGAGAATGATCGAAGCACTTAATTCTCCAAGGATTGTAATCCAACTCATAATCGCTCCAGCAAGAACACCAGGCATCATTAACGGAACAACTACTTTGAAGAACGTCCTTTTCTCAGAGGCTCCCAGACTAATTGCCGCCTCTTCCATACTCGGACTAATTTGGCTAATAATTGCCGTACTTGAGCGGATCGTATATGGCATTCGTCTAATCACAAATGCTAACACCATAATTAACGCCGTTCCTGTTAAATAGAAAGGTGCATCGCTAAAAGCAAACACTAAAGCGATACCGAGAACAGAGCCTGGAATAACAAACGGCAACATCGAAATTGTATCAAGCATCGACGTGACCGCATTCCGTTTACGGACAGTCAAATATGAAATAAAGATACCTAATACAACAATAATAACGATGGCGAAAAAGCCTAGCTTATACGTATTTAAGATCATTGAAAGATCACGATTAAATAGGATATTCTCATAGTTTTGCAAAGAAAAGCGCCTGTATACACTTGCCCACCAACCGTCTCTAGAAATGATGTGTATACGACAACCAGTTGAGGTAGGATCGAAAGAAATGTCACAAAATAAACGATGGCATGGCTAACGACATTTCTTATCCCCTTACTTTTCTGGGCTTCCATCGGTCGTAATGCGGACATAGAATAGGAATACTGTCGAGAAATAATCCGTTGCAAAAGAAACAAAGCAATCGTAACAATAATAAAGATCGCTGCGATCGCTGCCGCAAAACCAGCGTCACCCCCAACCTCGCTCATGAACTGTGTGTAAATCAATACTGGGATCGTCCGGTACCCTTCTCCAATAAGCATCGGTGTACCGAAATCCGCAATAACACGCATAAAAACAAGCAATGAACTTGCAAGGATTGTAGGTGTAATGAGAGGGACAACAATTTTCATGACTCGTTGAATCCCCGTATAACCTAAACTTTCTGCCGCTTCAATTAACGAATTGTCTACGTTTTTAAGTGCACCAGAGATATAAATAAATATGAGCGGAAAAGACTGCAACGTAAGCACAAGCACGATACCGGTAAACCCATAAATACCGTCAAAACTCATATTAAACGTATCGTTCAAAAACTTTGTAATAACGCCACTGCGTCCAAGCAATTGAATCCAGGCATAAGCACCAATAAATGGAGGAGAGATGTAAGAAACAATGATTAAAATTTGCACGGCTTTACTACCAAATATTTTCACTCGACGTAACATATAAGCTAGAGGTAATCCAATTAAAACGGCTAGTAATGTAGCCACGATTGTTACTTTAATACTATTCCAGAGCGTTACCCAATAAAATTTCCGATCAAAAAAGTGAGCAAAGTGTTCAAGTGTGATACGTCCTGACTCTGCATCATACACACTTTTATTTAATACAAGGATAACTGGAAAGAGAATAAATAAAGCAAAGAATAGCATGATGAAAAGTGTAATGATATTCCAGCCAGTAAATGCCTTGCGCAACATATTATTCACCTGCCTTAATCAGCGTTTGCTCTGTCGCTGTATCAAACAGGTTTATCAATTTTGGCTTAACCGTTACATTTACCTTTGTCCCTTCAGGAATAATCGCGTGGTCTTCTATATTTTGGACCACTTCCACTCGTTCTCCTGAAGAAAGTGTCACAAAATAATGCGTGTTAATTCCTAAAAACATTGTACTTTCGACGATACCTGGAATAGCATTCGCGTCTCTGCTAATCACAAATTCTTGCGGGCGAACGGAAACATACACCTCTTGATTATCTGTTACATATTCAGATAGATTCGTCATTTTTTCACTGTAGCGTTCATTAAAAACAACAAAAGATTCTCCCTCTTGTCGCTTAACCGTTGCTTTTACGACATTCGAAGTCCCTATAAATTGAGCAACAAATAAGTTATTTGGGCGTAAGTAAATCGCTTCAGGCCTGCCAATTTGCTGTATCACACCTTTATTCATTACAGCAATTCGGTCAGAAATTGCTAGCGCTTCTTCCTGATCATGAGTTACATAAACGGTTGTGATTCCCACTTCTTGTTGGATTTCCTTAATGGCATTGCGCATTTCCACACGCAGCTTTGCATCTAAATTCGATAAAGGTTCATCCATCAACAATACTTTCGGATTAATGACTAAAGCACGCGCCAATGCAACACGCTGTTGTTGTCCACCAGATAGCTTTTCTGGCTTTTTGGAATGGTGGTCTTGTATTTGTACAACATTCATGATGTGATCAATTTTCTTCTGCATCGTTGCTTTATCTTCTTTATTTGTTTTAAGACCAAAAGCAATATTCTCCGCCACTGTCATATGTGGAAAGATTGCATAGTTTTGAAACACCATTCCCATTTTCCGCTTGTTGACTGGGATTGTATTAATAATCTGATCATCAACCTTTATCGCACCACCATCAACAGAATTAAATCCAATGATCATCCGAAGCAACGTTGTTTTTCCACAACCCGAAGGGCCAAGCAACGTAAACAATTCACCTGGTTTTATGTCAACAGATAGTCCATCAATAACTTTATGGTCTTCATACACCTTTACTACTTTATCAATTTTAATTGCAACACTCATCTATTTCTTCTCCCCTCTCTCATTAAAACGAAAGGCATGCAAGCATACCAGAGCAGCTTCGCATGCCAATCATGTTAGTCCATTGATCTTTCTAGTACATCCACATAGCGAGCGGTAATATCGTCTGTATTTTCAATGATGAACAACTCGTCGTAATCATCAAATAATTTAATGTCTTCTTGCGGCGTCATGTAATCAGCCATTGTTACTCCCTTACGAAGAGGACGGACAGTCAACTCTTGACCTGTACGGTTTTGAACTTCTTCGGAAAGCACATAATCAATGAATTTTTTTGCATTTTCAATGTTTTGTGCGTCTTTTATAATTTGAATCGACTGTCCTGGGTAGACAACTCCCTCTTCAGGGAAAACAACGTCAACTGCCGCACCACTTTGCATGTAATGAATGACCGGATCTTCCCAAGTTAATCCAACAACATACTCACCATCAGCTACCCCGCGGTGCACTTGGCCCGAGCTTCCTTGCACTTTTCCATCTAAATTGCCGAGGAACTCTTCTACAAATGACCAGGCTTGATCAGACATTGGATCACCTTCACCTGCTGCATATAACATCGCAACAAGAGATTGGAACGCAGAGCTCGAATTCACCGGGTCACCAAAAGCAATTCGTCCTTTTAGTTCTGGGTTTAGAAGGTCTTGGAAACTATCGATTACTAGGTCTCCAGCGAGGTCCGTATTCACAATAAACACTGTTGGATCCGAAAAAGCAGGTGAAAAATAACCTGTTGTATTCTTAAAACCTTCCATCATATATTCATCTTCTGGAGACACGTACTCTTCAAAAAGATCTGTCTTATCATGGAGCATTGTAATATCGGCTGCCCATAAGACATCTCCTTGTGGATTATTACGTTCCGACTCTACCCGAGTCACAACCTCTCCAGTCCCTGCGGAAATTAACTGCACTTTAATTCCAGTCTCTTTCTCAAAATTCGGAATTACTGCCTCATTTAAGTTCTCACTCCGAGTTGAATAAACAACTAACGAATCCTCACTAGATCCAGAATCCTCACCACAACCCGTTGCAACAATAGCCATACCAACAGCAACACTTATTAATTTAAGCGCTTTCAAAATAATCCCTCCCTACTTATCTAATCACCATGTTAATGCAGCATTGGTAACAAGTTAATCCTAAAAAAACAAAAAAACATCCGATTTTATAAAAAAGAAGGAAAGTAAAACAAACGGCCAAATGGCCGTTTGTTTTACTTTCCTTTAAAATGAACCACAATTACTATAGTTCCCCCCTATTTTCAAAGGCTATGTCGCAACACCTATGCCATCCCCACTTGACGCAATACGTCTTTGTCGATAACCACCCGGATTGTTTTTTGCGGATTCACGGCATGGCACACTTCAGTATTACCACTTGCGCTAATGAGCATCATGGCCTCATCAAAGGAGAGGCCTCCTTCTGTTTCAAGGCGAGAACACCATGCTCTCACACCTTTTTGAATCGCTTCTTCAAATGTTTGTGCAGAGGCTATAACCTGTACTGAATGTTCATTTTCCAACCAAGGCATCTCCACTTTTCTTTTCTCAACTGATAGTTTCACCGTAACATTCGCCGCAATTTCAACTCCTGTTACGCAAACTTCTCCATCCCCCATCGCCGCATGTACATCGCCAAGCGCAAACAAAGCTCCCTTTGTCGCAACCGGAAAATATACAGTTGCTCCTTCAGTCATTTGGGTATTATCCATATTTCCACCATGGTCACCTGGTGTTCCACAGGATACATCATCCCCAGCAGGAGCCACGCCAATCACACCAACCATTTTTCGCAACGGTAATGTTATTCGCTCGTTAAACTGGACTCCCTTGTCATTGACTTTCATTATTTTTGACTGGAATGACTTAACCTCATCCCCTAACACACCAAGATTAGGAGCCACTGCCATGACGCCTTGATCCGCTAGTTCAATTGAATGAATTTCAACTTTCAAGGTATCACCAACCTCAGCTTCTTCCACGTAAATTACACCAGTAGCAGGATTCACTGCACTCATGTCGATCTCATCAAACGTCGAATGCTCGTCCACTATTTGGTTAGAGAACGCATCAAGCGTTTCAATCGTTATCGTTGTACCAGATCGAACCGTCGTAGAAACTATTGCACTTTTCGAAAATTTGTACACATGCTTTTCTGTGTTTATCTTCATACGGCCACCTCTTTTCTGATTTAAGTTTACTTTCTATTATCTAAAGGTGCAAAAGATAATGACGTTAGATTTGAACACATATGCTAACTATTGTTCAGTCTCCCTCTAACTTGGGCTCTTTTCCGTATCCTGAGCTCTGCTCCCCGAATCCTGAGCTCCTCCCCCGTATCCTGAGCTTCTCCCCCTGTATCCTGAGCTTCTCTCCCTGAATCCTG
>BAXC01000141.1 GCA_001310375.1 Bacillus sp. JCM 19041
TCAGCGCCAATCTCCGCATGCAAAGATCAAATCTCCGCAATAGATGCTTGAAACTCCGATTTACGCATTGAAATTCCACATTTATGAGTGAATCTCCACAACCGCGGTGAAATCTCCGCATAACCAGTGCTATCTCCGCATTAAAAATCGAATCTCCACAAAGGGGTTTGAGTTCCCCATACGATAGAACAGTAGATAGCTAGATCCTTTTTTTGCTATAGGAGGACATGCAAAACGGTATTGTTTTCCTCTATATGGAACGATTGAGCAGGTTAATTGTACAAATATAGCGAAAGTATTGTTTCTATCCTTTTATTAAAATGATCAATACGAGATCTAAAGGAGCTTAGCTTAGTATGCTGTCATTATTGATCGTAAATAAAAAGAAATTTAATAGGAGCTTTTAACATGATTCGTAAATTAAAACTAGTTGCTTTACTTCATACCCACCAATTGAAAATGTGACCCATTTAAATCATGAATAGTGGAGTGGGCCATATACTGCGAACAAATGAATAAGTGTGAACCGAAATATTAACAGCAGGTAGCTAGGTGTTGGGGGTTATCGAACAACATGGAAAGGTCGATGCTAAACATTAAGCATCTCATAGAATCAGAATCCAACATATACTTGTGAAAGATATGTTGCTCTCAGAAGCATTTGCATCGTTTAAAGAGAAAGTAGAGTGGAAAGCGTTCGCAAAAGAGATACACTCTTACAATGACTAACCTTATAAGGATGTCGATTAATTATTTTATTGAATGGGTGTGTTAAGTTAACTTAAAGGAGGTTTATTATGGAGAAGTCAAACGTTTTGATGTTAGAGGGTTGGACACCAATGCTCTTAATTGGTTTAGCATCTGGTTTAATCCTCTTCTTTATCTCTAAAAAGATTTCTAAAAAGGCTATTACAGTAACAGTCATTTCCCTTACATTAGCTTATATTGCTACAGTTGCTTACAGTTATATCGTCGTTCGTGGATGGGAAGGTATAGGGCTATTTGCACTTTCAACCATCATTATATTTTTTGTCTGGGTAGGCTCACTTTTGGGATTTGTAACGAAAACAAAAGCGAGCGCTTGATTTCCTTGGAGCATAAGAAGAAGTCTTACTTTTTCTATATTGGATAAACAAAAGCTTTTCTTAAGTAATGGAAAGCTTTTTTATTATGTTGTTAAAGGGCGCAAATTAGTGAAATGTGTTAATAAGTACTTACTATTCGGTACGTTTTGACATATAATCAGTTTGCTTAGGAGGCTAATATGAAAAAAATACTTTGTTATCATTACGAAACGTACTTTCCGGAGGTTAAAGCCCAAGACATTTTCACTTGTTTGCATTATGACCGGCATGTGTTGAAGTGGAACAACCAAGTTATCGAGAATATTTATAAAACGAATGAGGACGAGATCACAGAAGGTTCTACATATATAAGCAGAATGAAAATTGACAAGAAAGAAATTGAAGTAGAAGCTCTTATTATAAAAATGGAAATACCAAATAAATTCGCCGTAGAAACAAAAACAAAAGAAGGTAGAAGTATGACCGAATATTATTTAGAGGAAGATTCGGAAGGAACAAATTTTAAAGTAATTGTATCTCTTATTCCTACAAACCTCTTTTATTATTCGTTAACCGTTACGATGAAATGGAGCTTTAAATTTATATACAATGATCTATTTGATCATTTTAGAGAATACGTATACCACTATATCGA
This sequence comes from Bacillus sp. JCM 19041, assembly GCA_001310375.1. Classification (GTDB taxonomy): domain Bacteria; phylum Bacillota; class Bacilli; order Bacillales; family Bacillaceae_D; genus Shouchella. The sequence continues at coordinate 1,720 of BAXC01000141.1, forward strand.
TGAGATTGATACGTTAGACCGTAGTTCTTTATCTTAGTTCCTAGCAATACACTATCTTCCGCTAAAAAAAATGTACATAATAAAAGGCATTTGTTTCTTTTTACTTTTATAAGAGAGGACAGATTCATATGTACGTAGTAGCTCTCATTTTTGCGGCAATCGGGATGGTTGCCGCTATTGAAGGTAAAGATAAATGCCTTTTAACGGGCAGAAATTGATCGATCATCTGTATATTTTTACAAATTGTGGTATTGTTATATTGTATATTTAGAAAATTATAATTGGTCGGAGGGCAATTATGGGGTATATTGAAGATTTACGTAAGATTGTAGGCAATCAGCCATTAGTATTAGTTGGAGCTGGAGTAGCTGTAATGAACGAAGAAGGAGAATTTTTATTACAAAAACGGTTCGATGGAACATGGTCAGTTCCTGGTGGGTTTCTTGAATTAGGAGAATCGACTGAAGAAGCAGCTCGAAGAGAAGTATTAGAGGAAACAGGGATTGAAGTAGGGAAACTTGATTTAATCGATGTGATTTCAGGAAAAGAGTATTTTGTTAAATTACCAAACGGTCATGAATTCTATCCTATTACAATTGCATATGGGTCAAAAGAAATTAAAGGTGGAGTTCTTAAACCAGACGGTCACGAAACGATTGAAGCTGCGTTTTTTAAAGTAGATGAGTTACCAGAAGGACTACATCCGATGATAACGAAATTAATAAAACACTATTCAGCAGAGGGATGAGAATTTTTAAGAGAAGCCTCCTTTTACGAGGAGGCTTCGGTATGTTATTGAACGGTATAGCCACCATCAATGACCATTGTTTGTCCAGTGATGCCGCGAGCATCTTCGGTGGAGAGGTAAAGTGCCATACTCGCAATTTCTTCGACGGTAATTAAACGTTTTTGTGGGACAAGGGGGTAAATGACATCCTCAAGTACTTTTTCTAAGTCGACATTGCGTGTACGAGCCAAATCCTTCATTTGGTTACGGACGAGTGGGGTGTCGATGTAGCCTGGGGCAATGCAGTTCACTGTAATGCCGCTTTCAGCTGATTCAAGCGCCGCTACTTTTGATAAGCCAATGATCCCGTGTTTGGCACTATTATAAGCTGCTTTTCCGGCAAAACCAATTAAACCATTAATCGAAGACATGTTAATAATTCGGCCGAACTTTTGCTTCTTCATAATGGGCATCGCATGTTTAATCGCCATAAATGGACCAACAAGCATGATGTTTATAAGCAATTGATAACGCTCAGTATCAAATTCTTCAATAGGTGCAACATGCTGCATACCTGCATTGTTAATGAGGACATCCAATCGTCCAAACCGTTCAATGGCTGCCTCAATCATCTGTTTCACTTCCTCTTCTTTTGTCACATCAGCTGAAACGGCGAACACCGTGTAGCTTTGTCGCTTAGTGATGCGGCTGCTTGTTTGACACCGTCTTTGTTTACATCTGCTAAAATTACCTTCGCACCTTCTGACGCATAGCGTTCTCCGAGTTGAAAACCGATTCCGCTTGCTGCTCCTGTAATTAAGACAACTTGTTCACTTGTTTCATAGATGTACCCTCCAAGATTTAATGAATTCCAATAAAAGCTAGACCTGTATTAGCGGCATGACAAAGAGATCGAAGTAGGTTTCTTTGTCAGTTAAGCTAGTTGCCGTAGATACGGTTAAGCGTGTGCCGTTATTAGGCGAAGAACGATGATCTGTAAAGATTGCTACCATGTTTATATAGAAGTGCTTGCTATTTTTCATGCAATTCCCATGCCATTTGAAATAGGAGCACATGCTAATTAGCAGAAAATAATGGATCAATAGGAGGCTAATCAAACTGTGGCATAAAAATTGCATACAAATCCATGTAGGAGTAACGTATCTTTAAGGGAGGTTTTTATTATGAGAGAGGTTGTTATTGTTGGAGCAGCACGGACACCAGTTGGACGTTTTGGAGGGCAGTTTGCTTCTGTTTCGGCCGTTGATTTAGGAGTGGCTGCGGCAAAGGAAGCGATCAAGCGAGCCGGTGTTGATCCGGTAGAAATTGACGAAGTGCTTGTTGGTAATATTTTATCTGCTGGTCTTGGTCAAAACGTGGCGAGGCAGGTGGCGATTCATGCTGGTGTGCCAGAGAAAACACCTGCATTAACCGTCAATAAATTATGTGGTTCTGGCCTGCGTACAGTCATAATGGGCGCGCAGTTTATTGCACTTGGTGATGCGGATGTGATCTTAGCTGGAGGCACGGAAAGCATGAGCAACGCACCTTACTTATTGCCATCTCAGCGGTTTGGAAAGAAGATGGGAAATGCTGAAGTGATTGATTCAATGATTCATGATGCGTTGACGGACGCGTTTGACCACCAACATATGGGGATGACGGCAGAAGAGGTTGCGGATCGTTGGGGGATCTCGCGCGCAGAACAAGATGCATTCGCGCTGAATAGCCAACACAAGGCAGAGCGAGCTCAAAAAGACGGTTTATTTAATGAAGAAATTGTGCCTGTTCGTTATCAGAAGCGCGGCAAAGAAGTGGAAGTAGAAACGGACGAATATCCGCGTCATGGCACGACAGGCGAACAGCTTGCCGCCTTACGTCCTGCTTTTAAAAAAGATGGCACCGTCACAGCTGGAAACGCATCTGGCATCAACGACGGTGGAGCGATGGTTGTATTAATGGCGAAAGAAAAAGCGGAAGCACTAGGACTTGATTGGTTGGCAACGATTCAAGGCTATGGCAATGCTGCGCTTGATCCGAAAATTATGGGGTATTGTCCTGTTCCAGCATCGATTAAAGCGTTTGAACATGCAGGGGTACAGGTGGAGGACATTGATTTAATTGAGTTAAACGAAGCGTTTGCGGCCCAATCACTTGCGGTCATAAATGATTTGAAGCTTGATGAAGATAAGGTGAATGTCAATGGTGGCGGCATCGCCCTTGGTCATCCAGTTGGTGCTTCTGGTACAAGGATATTGGTGACGTTGCTGTATGAAATGAAGCGACGAGAGAGTAAGCGAGGACTCGCGACGCTTTGTATCGGTGGTGGACAAGGAAGCTCGCTTATTGTTTCGAGAAGGTAATCAGGAAATCGTGGCAATCTCTTGTGGTATACTTGGGAAAAAGTAGCGCAAGTAAAGGAGATGAAACGATGGGTAGTCAACAACAAGCCGCGTTTCTTGAAAGCGGTATCGAACGTGAGGCGACCGCTGTCTTTGCAGTGCGTGACGATGTGACACTGATTGCTTCAAATACGGTTGCAGATAAGGTGCTAGCCTTGGTGGTTACCTTGCGCATGAAGGGTATTCGTTTGAAAAGGAATGGATTCCACGGATGTGTGCTTCGATTGAGCAAGCGGGCGAACGTGTGCATGTACATAAAGAGAATTGGCTAGCAAATGGAGAGGCAAGTATTCTTTATCTATTGACTGTAACGAAAAAAGAGTCCGTTCTTCAAGGGGACTCGCAGGAGCGGAAGTTGCTTGATATGATCGAGCATACTTATGATGGCCTTGTTATGGTAGATAAAGATGGCTATGTCCAAATGTTCTCTCAAGCCTATGCTGATTTTATTCAAGTGAATCAAGCGGAGTCGATAGGAAAGCATGTCACTGATGTCATTCAGAATACTCGTATGCACATCGTGGCAAAGTCTGGGATAGAAGAAACGGCACAGCTTCAAAAAGTAGGAAATAGCTATATTATTGTCACGAGAACACCGATGTATAAAGGAAAAGAACTCGTTGGAGCGGTCGGGAAGTTGTTGTTTAAAAATGTAGGACAATTCTCTGCACTGTTTCGACGCTTGAATATGTTAGAAAAAGAAGTGCGAAAGTATAAAGGCGAGTTTCGAGATCGCAACAAAGCGTCCTATTCTTTTCAATCGTTAATAGGTGATAGCCAAGCGTTCTCGCGTGTCATCAAGCAGGCGAAGAAAGCGGCAGAAGGAAGCGCGACGATTCTTTTACTTGGTGAGAGTGGGACTGGGAAGGAGCTTTTTGCTCATGCGATTCATCAAGCGAGTTCTCGTTCAATGGGCGTGTTTGTGAAAGTGAATTGTGCGGCGATTCCAAATGACCTATTAGAAGCTGAACTTTTTGGTTATGAGGAAGGGTCGTTCACAGGGGCAAAAAAAGGTGGGAAACTTGGGAAGTTTGAAGTGGCTGATGGCGGAACGATTTTCCTTGATGAAATAGGCGAATTGCCTCTTCATATGCAGGTGAAGCTACTTCGTGTCTTGCAAGAGCGAGAGGTAGAGCGAGTTGGTGGTTTAAGCACAAAGCCAGTTGATGTGCGTGTGATTGCGGCTACAAATCAATCGTTAGAAACACTTGTGCAAAAGGGTGAGTTTCGCTTGATTTGTATTACCGATTGAAGGTTATCGAGCTCCATATCCCATCGTTGCGCGAGAGGACAACTGATATTGAACCGCTCCTGCGCTATTTGATTAAAAAGTACGAAGCCATCCTTGGTATTGAAGTAAGGAGTTTTGACCCACAGACGTTGCAATTGCTAAGAGCCTATCACTTTCCAGGAAACATTCGTGAGTTGGAAAACATCGTTGAGCGTGCGTTAAATTTAATGAGTAGTGGCGAATGTTTTGTAACAGCGTATTTGCCGCAAGAAGTGAAGGGCAAAGAAGAAGAAGTGGAAATTCAAACGCTTGCTCATCAGCTGGAAGAGGCAGAAATGAAGGCGATAGCCAGTGTTTAAAGAAGACGAAGGGAAATAAGTCTGAAGCCGCTAAGTTGCTTGGTGTTAGTCGTACAACGTTATATGAAAAAATGGGTAAACACCATTTTAAATAGTAGAAGACTCTTTTTCAATTAAGAAAAAGAGGTCTTTTTTTGGATCGTATTGAAAATCTGTTCGGATTTCTGAACAAAACCAATGTAATGACCTTTTAATTGTATCGATTTTCGAACATCAGTTAGGAGGAGAAGCGCTCTGTGCGTGGTGTAATGAACAAATCATTTACGCAAACAGACGGAACGAGCAATATGAACCGGAAAACGTAGCTAGAAAGGAAGAAAGAAGTTGGCATGCTTTTTGCTTTAAAAGAGAGGAAGCTTCAGTTCTTTATATGTAACCGCTTACTATTTATTAATATCTTAAGTAGAGAGGAGTCAGTCAAATGTTTATTGATATTCTTGCCATCGTACTTGCACTTGGACTATTAATTTTTCTAGCGTATCGTGGATATCCCGTTATTATTATTGCACCACTTGTCACGCTTTTAGCAGTTGTTTTATCGGGAGGGGCATTGTTGCCAAGTTACACGGAAACGTATATGACGAATGCGGCAAATTACATTAAAACGTTTTTCCCTATTTTCTTGTTAGGAGCGGTATTTGGGAAGGTCATGGATATGACCGGTGCCGCTGCATCCATAGCCCATCATATTGTGCGTTCATTTGGGCAGAAGCGGGCCATTCTAGCGGTTGTGCTTGCTTGTGCAGCATTGACGTACGGCGGCGTTTCTTTGTTTGTTGTCGCGTTTGCGGTGTATCCGTTTGCGGCAGCGATTTTTAAAGAAGCGGGGATTCCAAAACGGTTAATTCCTGCAACGATTGCACTTGGAGCCTTCACGTTTACGATGGATTCGATGCCAGGGACGCCGCAAATTCAAAACATTATTCCAACAAGCTATTTTGGAACGGATGCGTATGCAGCACCCGTTATTGGCTTAACGTGTACAGTCCTTATTTTTGGAGTAGGTATGTGGTGGTTAGAGCGTCGACGGAAGCAGGCACTTGCGATTGGGGAAGGGTACGGAACAAACCATAAAAATGAACCAGAACCAATTGACGAGAAAACGTTGCCGCCATTCTGGTTATCGATTGTTCCTCTTCTTCTCGTTATTATCTTTAACTATGTCTTTAGCAGAACACCATTATCGGTCAGAAATTGGTACGATCCAACGATGCTGGAAAACACGTATGGAATTGGAGATGTTGGTACAGTCGTTTCCAACTGGTCATTAATTATCGCACTCTCGATTGGAATTATCGCAGCCATGCTTTTAAACGTGAAGAAAATCCGTCTCACGCTTGCTCAAGGATTAACTACTGCGGCAACGGGCGCGCTGCTTGCGATCTTTAATACCGCCTCTGAAGTTGGCTTTGGGAATGTCGTGAGTAAACTCCCCGGATTTAGTGCGATTTCTGAATGGGTCTTTCAAGCAAGCGACAATCCTATTTTGTCTGAAACCATTGCGGTCAATGTGCTTGCCGGGATTACAGGCTCGGCTTCTGGTGGCTTATCCATTGCGCTTGACTGATGGGTTCGTATTACTTGCAAGTCGCAAATACGATGGGCATTAGCCGGAGCTCTTGCACCGATTTGCTTCGATGGCTTCTGGTGGAATGGATACATTGCCCCATAATGGAGCAGTCATTACATTGCTTGCCATTACTGGTTTAACCCACCGCCAATCATACAAAGATATTTTTATTTTAACGCTTTTTAAAACAGCGATTGTATTCCTGTTAGCAATTGTAGTATCGCTATTTATCTAATTCAGAACTAGTTTGTAGGAGGAGAGAATTGCATATGAGTAAAGTCATACAGTCTGTGGAAGAAGCAATGAACTATATTGAGGACGGTTCCACTCTTGTTGTGGGAGGATTTGGACTTTGCGGCATTCCCGAGCAGTTAATCCAAGGTGTAAAAGAGAAAGGGGTTCGTCACTTAACGGTTGTGAGCAACAATTGTGGCGTTGATGATTTTGGATTAGGCATTTTATTAGAAGACAAACAAATTGATAAAATGATTGCTTCTTATGTAGGGGAAAATAAGCGCTTCGAACAACAATTTTTAAGTGGCGAGCTTGAAGTAGAGCTTGTTCCACAAGGTACATTAGCAGAACGACTTCGTGCAGGTGGAGCGGGAATCCCCGGTTTTTTTACAGCGACTGGTGTAGGAACAGAGGTCGCAGTTGGAAAAGAAGAGCGAGAGTTTGATGGCAAACCGTATATTCTGGAACGTAGCATTGTTGGTGATGTCGCACTTGTTCATGCGTGGAAAGCAGATCCGTTTGGAAACTTGGTGTTTCGCAAAACGGCACAGAATTTCAATCCAATCGTGGCAACTGCTGGGAAGGTAACGATTGTTGAAGTGGAACAGCTTGTAGGTGAGGGAGAATTAGACCCTGATGAAATTCATACACCAGGCATTTATGTTCAACATGTGTTTGTCGGAGAACATCTCGAAAAACGAATTGAGAAACGAACAGTCGCGAATGCATTGGGGGAGGCTCAAGGATGAAAGAATCAAGAGAGCGTATTCTAAATCGAGCGGTTCAAGAAGTAAAGGACGGTATGTGTGTAAATCTAGCATCGGTATGCCAACGTTAATCGCCAATATCATTCCAGCTGACGTCCATGTGATGTTGCAGTCCGAAAACGGGTTACTTGGTATTGGTGCGTATCCAAGCGAAGAGGAGGTTGATCCAGATTTAATTAATGCAGGGAAAGAAACAGTCACCGCTAAGCAAGGTGCTTCCTACTTCGACAGTGCTGAATCGTTTGCGATGATTCGTGGTGGACACATTGATTTAGCTATCCTTGGCGGAATGGAAGTGTCTGAATCAGGCGACCTCGCCAACTGGATGATTCCCGGAAAAATGGTGAAAGGAATGGGTGGCGCGATGGACTTGGTCCAGGGGGCAAAGAAAATTGTCGTGATTATGGATCATACAAACAAGTACGGTGAATCAAAAGTAAAGCGCAGTTGTACACTACCTTTAACCGGAAAGGCGGTCGTTCATCGGTTAATTACAGATTTGGCTGTATTTGAATTTGCGAATGGGGAAATGACGTTATTGGAACTTCAAGAAGGTGTAACGCTTGAAGAAGTAAAAGAAAAGACAGAGGCACGCTTTACGGTGAGCGCTGCGGTTGAATTATATTCTTAATGAGGTAGAAACAGGTAAAGTATTGCGTAGTTTAGCCGATATTTAAGACGAGAGTATTTCTAAGAGTGCTGTAACGTAGCACTCTTTTTTTTACTAACAGGGCAGGTTAGTTGAACGGTCTTGGCCATCCAAAAACAAGTCGCTTTTAAGTGTAATGTTAATCCGTTGATTTATTTGTAATTATCTAATATATTTATTGTCAGTAAATATAGATGAAAGGAAGTATTCATGTGAGTGAGGAACAATTAATGAAACCGATTTTAAATCAAATTGGTACTACATTTATTCCTGTAAGCAACATCGAAGAAGCTCGTAATTGGTATTGTGACGTACTAGGTTTACCTTCAGATGGTGAAATTCTACATGGTCATTTGTATATCATACCTATGAACGGAACGGGAATTGTATTAGACAGCAAGATTTATTCAGAGAACACTATTTTTAAAATTCCACCTTTCCATTTGAATACGACTAATATAGAACAAGCATATGAATATATGAAAAGTAAGAATGTCGAATTAACAACAGAAATTCAGCATAACCATTGGTTTAATTTCAAAGACCTTGATGGAAACCATTTAATGATTTGCAAATGTTAACTCTGTTGAACGAACGGGGGCTTTCCTCAATTATAACCACGTATTTACGGGCAGTTAGTGAAAACACCAATACGGAAAACAGCAAATTTTAGTAAGAGGAAAATTATATGAGGTGTTTATCATGCATCAATTAGTAGATAGATGGGCAAATGCTGACGATATTAAAATACACTATCTTGAAAGTCGGGATTATGAAGAGGATTTAACTCCTTTAGTTTATGTTCCAGGTGCTCTAAACGACGCTGAACAATCAATTGAATTTATGCATTATTTCAAAAAAAGAAGATGCATTACAATGAGTCTCCGAGGTCGGGGAAACAGCGATGCTCCTATGAATGGTTATTCTCTTAATGACCACGTAAAAGATATTAATGCCGTAGTCCAACAGAGTCAAGTTAATCATTATTGTTTATTGGCATATTCTATGGGGGTTCCATTTGCAATAAAGTTTGCATCAGTGAACCCTAACTTAAAAGGCCTAATAATTTGTGATTATCCTGCGCGGTATCCATTAATACCTACAACATGGACTGAAAGAATAATTAGTAATGGATTTATAGATATAGAGAAAAAACACGTAGTAGAATGCATACAAAAAGAATCAAGACAAATTGACCTTCAACATGAGTTGTCCTCTATCAAGGTACCCGTATTAATTATCAAAGGTGGAGCAGAAGGTAATTTATTAAAAGATGATGAAGTTGAAAAGTATAGGGGGAATCTCAGTAATGTTACGATAACTGAGATTGCAGATTCGGGTCACAATTTGTTCGAACCAGACATTCAGGTAGTCACAAAAATAGTTCAACAATTCATAGGGAAATTAGATGACGGTTATTAAAGAGAAGTTGCTTATGGCGATTTTTGGGAGTTTGACGAATGCAATATGTTAGGATTGAAGATGAATGGGGTGTAATCGATGGGGAATTCGAATAAGTTATCCCCTATTAACGCAGCACATCAATTTATCAATGAACAATTTCCAGATTGTCAAGGAGCATTATTAGCAGGGAGTGTTGTTCGGGGGGGAAGAAACAGAAACATCTGACCTTGATATTGTTATTTT
>BAXC01000142.1 GCA_001310375.1 Bacillus sp. JCM 19041
CTGATTTAAACGAAATAAGGGTCGCTGTAAACCAAATGGCAAATCAAGATGATACGATTAAAAGTGATGTTACTCCAAATGATTACGATGAACATACAAAAGCCATTATTGAACAAGCAATCGATCAAGGAATACCGGTATATATAGTTCGTGTTGTATTAGATGAACGGACAATGTTAAAAGGCGTACGAGCTTTTATGGCTGTTGCAGAGGTAGAACAGCTTGGAGAATTGTTGCATACATCTCCTGTAATGCCTGAATTGGAGGAAGGACTTTTTGACCAACAGTTTAGTCTGGCAATTGCGACGGGCGTAGACGCGGAGGATTTAAAAGCTAGACTAGAAACGATCTCCGAAGTTGAGGAAGTAGTTGTAAAGCCATATGAAAATAAGAAAAAATCTACGAAAGAAACAAACAAAAAAGAAGTGAAAGCAGACGAAGGTGGTCAACAAAAAACGATACGAGTTCATGTAGATAAACTAGATGAATTGATGTATTTATTTGAGGAGCTGGTTATCGAACGGGGAAGGTTAGATCAGTTAGCAAAGGAATTACAGCACAACGACTTGACGGATACTGCAGAAAAAATGAGTCGTACAATTGCTCATTTACAAGATGTGATGTTGTCTGTGCGGATGATGCCATTAGAAACGATCTTTTCTCGTTACCCACGAATGGTTAGGCAGGTTTCAAAAGAAATAGGTAAACAAATTCATTTTGATATTAAAGGAGCACAGACAGAAATCGATCGTGCGATCATTGATGAACTTGGTGATCCACTGTTACATTTACTTCGTAATTCGATGGATCATGGTATTGAAATGCCTGACATACGAGTAAAAGCTGGTAAACCGGTCACTGGAAGCATCTCCTTAAATGCTTTTTACAGTGGTGGTCGGGTAATGATTGAAATTAAAGACGATGGAAATGGAATTCAACGAAGCAAGGTGCTAGAGAAGGCGATGAGTAAGCAATTAATAGATAAAGAACAGGCTGAACAAATGATAGATGATGAGGTATATCAACTATTGTTTGAACCAGGATTTAGTACGGCAAGCGAAGTAACAGACTTATCAGGCAGGGGTGTTGGGCTTGATGTTGTAAAAACAAGTTTAGCTTCTTTAGGAGGACAAATAGCCGTATCTTCGGAAGAAGGAGAAGGATCGACTTTTTCTATATCAATGCCTTTAACTGTGTCAATAATGGAAGTGATGTTAGTAAAGCTTGACGAAGAAACATATGCAATTCCTGCGTCTTCGATTGTGGAAACAATACTTCTTCCAAAAAGAGAGCTTCATATTGTTGACGGTAAAGAACTTATAAATGTTCGTGGTCATTTAGTTCCTCTGTACTCGTTGAAAGCTCACTTTGGCTTAATAGAGAAAGATAGTGAAGAGGTACCAGTAGTTGTTCTTTATCAAAACAACCGCGTTGCGGCCATAAAGGTGGATTCATTTATTGATCATCAGGAAATTGTTCTAAAGCCATTAGGAGAGCTATTACAAGGGATAGAAGGGATATCTGGCGCAACGATACTCGGAGATGGGACAATTTCTATAATCATTGATCCATCCATATTCTTTATGCACAAGCGGGGTGTTGTATATGAATGAACAAAACAATATAAAAGCGATCGTCTTTTCAGTAGGAGGTGATCAATATGGAATTAAATTGTTGGAGCTTGTCTCCATAGAAAAAGCAGAAGGAATCACCAGAGTGCCAAATGCTGCTGATATGATTTTAGGTATTGTTTCAATTAGGGGGCAGTTGTTACCTGTTATCGATACTGGAAAGTTCTTAAAAGGATACTCTTCAGCTATGACAGAGCAAACTCGGTTGCTTGTTTGTCGACAAGAGCATGGGAATATGGCGCTTGCTGTTGAACAAGCGTCTGATCTAATTGAGTTCGAGGAAAAAAACATAGATAGAGCTATTTCAAATGCAACGAACAGCTATCAAGATGGAGTTGTTCCTCTTGCTACTGGTTTAATGACTCTTATCAAAGCTAGATCAATAGCAGATGAGATTATGCTAGTAAGTAAACAATAGAAACGCCAAGATATAGTATCTTGGCGTTTTGTCTTTTTGTATTAAGAATGAACAAGTTTATTTATACGCTCTTCGTTTTTCAATTGATGCTGACTGACGATGTTTCCGGTAACATGAATTTCATGCCACATCATATAGCATAAAACAGTCCATAATTTCCGACTATAATCCCAGTTCCTTTCTTATGTTCATCAAGCATATCGAGAATAAATGGTTTATTAAATACATCATCTGTCTCGCTTGTTTGAATAAGGTTTTTAGCCCAATTATATAACTCATTCTTAAGCCAAACTCGAATTGGAACTGGAAAACCTAATTTTTTACGTGGAACGATGTTTTTGGGGATAATATCCTTCATCGCTTCGCGTAAAACGTATTTTGTCGTTTTATTTGTTAGTTTCATCTCAGTGGGCAATGTACGAGCTAGCGCAAATACGTCTTTGTCCAAGAAAGGTACACGCAATTCCAATGAGTGGGCCATTGTCATTCTGTCTGCTTTAACCAGTATGTCACTTGATAGCCAAGTATGCATATCGATGTATTGCATTTTTGTTGAATCATCATAAGCTTGTACTTGTTTGTATAGTGGTCCTGTTACTTTCGTATAAGGCAGAGCAGGATTATAGGCATTGAGTAATTTTGCTTTTTCGCTTTCTGGGAAGATAAATGCATTCCCTACATAACGTTTTTCGATGGGGGTTGTGCCACGAACGATATAATTTTTCCCTTTAATAGAAGTCGGTAATTTAGAAGCAACACGATTCAATGATGATTGCATGTTTTTGGGTATTCGCTTAAACCAATCTAAATCAAGGGGCTCTCTGTAAATATTATAGCCGCCAAATAACTCATCTGCCCCTTCTCCTGAAAGAACAACCGTTACATGTTTGCTTGCCTCTTTTGCTACGAAATACAGTGGGACAGCTGCAGGATCAGCAACAGGTTCATCCATATGCCACATAATATTAGGAAGTTCAGCAATAAACTCTTCAGGTGTAATTAACTTAGCGATGTTTTTAACACCTAAGTTTTTCGCTGTTTCTTTAGCAATGTCGATTTCACTGTAACCATTTGTTTCAAAACCAACTGTGAAAGTTAATAAATTCGGGTGTCGTTCTTTAGCAAGAGCAACAATTGCCGTAGAGTCGATGCCACTTGAAAGAAATGCACCTACAGGTACATCTGACCGCATATGTTTTTCAACAGAGTCGCGCATGCTAGTAACTGTTTTTTCGGCTAATTCTGAAAGTGAACCATTGTTTTGCGCGTCGAATGAACGATCGCCATACGCTTCAATAGAGAGGGTAAACTCAGACTGTATTGACAGTGTATGCCCTGGTAAAAGCTTTTGTAAACCGTGCGTTAATGTAGCAGGTTCAGGTACATATTGAAATGTTGTATAATGTTGTAAGGACTCTTGATTTACAGTGACCTTATCAATTAAGGGCATAATTGATTTTTGTTCTGAAGCAAAGTAGAATCTCTCGTTATTTTTTAAATAATAAAATGGTTTGATACCAAATCTGTCACGCGCACAAAAAAGTTCCTTTGCTTCTGTATCCCAGATTGCAAAGGCGAACATACCACGAAGTTTTTTAACTGCTTCTTTTCCTTCTGCTACATATAGAGCAAGCAATACCTCAGTATCAGAATCAGTACGGAAAGTATAACCCCGCTTAATTAAATCAGCTCGTAATTCTACATAATTATAAATCTCACCATTAAAAATAATTTGATAACGTTCTTGCTCGTAGGCAAGTGGTTGGTGCCCATTTTCTAAATCGATAATGCTCAAACGCTTAAATCCAAGCCGTACTTGATTGTCTTTATATTCACCAGTGCTGTCTGGACCGCGATGGTGAATCGCTTCAAGCGATTGTTTCCAGATTTTTTCAGGTATATGAGGATTGCCATTCCTAATCATTTCTCCGACAAAGCCACACATGGAATTACCTCCATTATTTTCTAATCGTTTTTTTCATTACAGTTATGCCAAAAAATAAATCATTTAATACCTGTTTAAAGCACATTCAACCCATCGTATACTACGGATTGAAAAAGGTCAATATTACCAATCCTTTCAACTATTAATATAGCAATATTTGAGAAGGTTTACCATCAAAAAAAGGCGGGTATAATCAAACAAACAACAAATTCGGAAAAACGGAGGGAGAACTATGAAGGAACCGTATGCGATCGATAAAGATGTTCTAAGGCAGTTGCATGTTATTAATAGCTTGGAAATTCGTACTGACTAACCGTTCAGTCACTCTATGCAAAAGCTGTTTTAGCGTATTCTTCATACTACTTCAGGAAACGTTATTTGGAAGAGAAAATTGATAAAGCGTTAGACAATCGGGATAAAGAGTTATTCGAGACACTTGCAACAGAGCTCACTGCTCATTTAGACCGTTATAAAAATGGACGTACGCTTTATGAAAATGGATACAACCTTTATTTAACCTTTTAAGTGCTAAAGGCAGATCCTGAGGGGGTCTGTTTTTTCTGTTCTCTGATTTCGCTTAAATACGCGTTGTATAATATAGGAGTAGGTTCGATAAAAATAGTATAGAGCAATTTCAATGATCTTGTATACGTACATTTGCCTCGTATAGAATCTAGTGCGTGTTGCAAGTAAACGTCTTTTTTAACCATTGCTTCTATCGCTTGGGCAGAATAACACACGGGAGAGCCTCCTTAAAAAAAGTATTGTGTTGCTTTCTTTAGCAGCATATGTAAATCTTAATAGGAATGTTCAGGTAATTACTATCGAATAAAGGGGGCGGTACAAATGAGTTCAAAAACAGAGGTGTACTGTCAAACAGAATTTGGTGTTCTTAAAGAAGTAATTGTGTGCAAGCCGCAATTTATGGAGATTAAAGAACCGATTAATCAAATTCAACAATCGTATTTGAAAGACAATATTAATAAAGATCTAGCCTGTGAACAACATAATCTACTTATTGAAGCAATGGAACAACACGGGGTCAACGTATATCATTTAAACGCGAATAAGCAATTTCCAGAACAAGTATTTATGAGAGACAGTGGCTTTACAATTGGCAATTCTTTGTATATTGCAAGGTTGGAAAGTGAAATTCGTCAAGGTGAAGAAGAAGAACTTTCCAATTATCTTGCTTCATTAAATAAGCCGTACCATCGTCTTAAACAAGGGACGATTGAGGGTGGGGATATCATCTTAGCAGGTTCCACTATATATATCGGTGCTAGCGGGCGCACTTCCCACGATAGCATGGACGAGTTACAATATGAGCATCCGGACCTTGATTTTCAGTGGATCGATTTTGATCATTCATATTTACATTTAGATTGTGTGTTTCAGCCAGTTTCAGATGATCTTGCCCTTATTTATCGAAAAGCAATCGAACCGAGATCATTAGAAAAAATAGAAAAACGTTTTTCGCTGATTGATGTACCAGAAGAAGAGCAATTCCATCTTGGAGTCAATATTTTGTCAATTGGTAATGGGAAAATTATTGCTCTGCCTATGAATAAGCAAACAAACAAATCGTTAGAAGAAAAAGGGTTTGTCATTATAGAAGTTGAATTCTCAGAAATCATAAAATCTGGTGGATCGTTTCGCTGTGTTACTTTGCCGGTGTTAAGGGAAGAGTAAACGAATGATTTGTTTTTTTCTGGTTATATTACAAGAACCGATTAAACCTGTACAGGAGGGCTCTTGAATGAATCAGGAAGAAATGATGCAGGAACTGCATAAGCGGACGATGGCATTAGAGCTCGGTGGCGGGACAGAGAAACAAAAGAAACAGCAAGAACTTGGGAAAAACCTCGCGCGACGGCGTATTAATTTGTTGCTTGATGAAGGTAGTTTTATGGAACACCAAAGGTTTGCTACAGGTTTTGATAAACAGCCGGGAGATGGTGTCATCACCGGGTTTGGCACGATTGATAAACGTGTTGTCTGTATTTATGCACAAGATTTCACAGTCTGCGGAGGGTCACTTGGGAATGTACACGCAAAAAAGATATGCGCGATTATGGATATGGCCTATGAGATAGGAGCGCCAATTATTGGCTTAATTGATTCGGGAGGAGCGCGTATTCAAGAAGGAATTGATGCTTTAAATGGATACGGTGAGATCTTTAAACGAAATGTCCGGAATTCAGGTGTTGTCCCACAACTGTCTGTGATGTTAGGGTCTTGCGCAGGAGGAGCCGTGTATTCCCCTGCTTTGACGGATGCTGTATTTATGGTCGCAAACATGAGCCAGCTTTTTATTACTGGACCGAAAGTGTTGAAAATGGCATGTGGAGAGGAAGCTACAGTTGAGCAGTTGAGGATACCAGCTGCATTCGACGAAAAGTGGTGTTGTACAATTCGTCGCAGACAGTGAAATTGAAGTGTTTGAGCAAGTCACTGATTTTCTTTCCTATTTACCAGATAAACAAGAAAAAGAGGCGTGTGCTATCGAAAAAAATACGCTAACAGGGTTCCGTTTGCCTGATAATGATAAAGAAGTATACGATGTGAAAAAGTTTATCGAGTGCATTGCAGACAACGGAAAAATGTTGGAAGTATCAAAAACATTCGCACGTAATTTGGTAACGGTGTTTATTCGTCTAAATGGAATGTCAGTTGGTGTCGTTGCAAATAACCCTGCTCATTTGGCAGGGTGTATTGATATTGATGCAAGTGACAAATGCGCTAGATTTGTACGTTATTGTGATTGTTATGAAATCCCGTTGTTAATGCTTGAAGATGTAAGTGGGTTTATACCAGGTATTGAACAAGAGAGTCGAGGATTAATACGACATGGTGCAAAAATCATTTATGCCTTTGCTGAAGCAACAGTGCCGAAAATAACATTAATTTTGCGTAAAGCATACGGAGGAGCTATGTGGCTCTTAATAGCAAAGCGCTAGGAGCAGATTTTGTTTTTGCTTGGCCAACCGCGGAGATCTCGGTTATGGGACCAAGTGGAGCCGCTGTAATAGTAAACCAAAATAGCAGTCCAGAAGAAACGGAATCGTTTATACATCATTATAAACGTAATCACGTTTCTCCATTTAATGCTACGGACAAAGGACTTGTTGACGATATTATTAATCCTGATGAAACAAGAGAAAAATTAATCCAATCTTTTTCTTTACTCAACTGCAAGCGAACGGAAACAGTAGGAAAGAAAAATCACGGGAATATACCTCTTTAACGAATGAATAGAAACCGCTTTTGCCTGCTTCATTCGTATGTTAACATACGAATGAAGCATTATAATTGGAAGGAAAGCGGGTCGTTGAGAATGTTAGTGGTATCTGAAGGTTGGTTTCAGTTTGGCTTAATTATTATAATGGTCATTTTGCTTGCCGTGAGTTTGTTTACTGTCCATGGAATTATAAAAAAGAAAAAGCGCGCTTCAAAAAGTACTGAAACAACAAGTTCGTTTTTAGTGTTTTTATTTATTATTACACTTTATTTTTCAGTTTCGTTATCCGTCCCGTCAGCTTATCATTTAGATGTTCTAATCGGACCGAATAATGCTCATCAAGTTGAACAGGAGCATGTTAGACACTTAAGCTTTTCTACTGTATATAAAGTTTATGCAATCGAGACTGGAGCATCAGTCCGTGAGGCGCAGGGGACTGAAGTAACGATTGAAACAACATCTTATGAACCGCTTTATTCGATTGCAGAAGAAAACGAATCAATTGTTAGAAGTGATCAATCGATTGATATGTCTGCGTACATAAATAAAATGGTTGTTCCAGCTCTTACACAATTAGATGATGAAGAAATTACTTTAACTCAGCTGCGTGAGTCCATTAACCATCACGAATTTCAATTTCAAGACTAAATAATGAAGAAGTCTATGCAATGAACTTGATGGAAAATATAGAAACCGCTAAACTAAATAATGGAGGTGGCTAGGATGAGTCGAAGTGAAGAAGGAATTGTCCAGATTCCAACGGATGAGCTAAAAGCAATTTTAAAAAATGATGCGGATGAACCAATTATTATTGATGTTCGCGAAGTTAGTGAATATGAAGAGGGTCATTTGCCAGGGGTTCCACTTATTCCAATGAATGTAATTCCAAGTATGGTAGAAAAGATGGATAAGTCAAAAAGTTATATCCTTGTCTGCCGGAGCGGTCGTCGCAGTCAAAATACTGCGTTATATTTGCATGAACAAGGGTTTGAAAATGTTCGCAATTATGAAGGTGGCATGCTCGATTGGGATGGAGAGCAAGAATTTAACCAACAGTGGGTTGTCAAAGATCCAAAGGAACTTTACAAATAATGTTTATAGCGAGCCTAGTGTTTTAGGCTCTTTTTTAGGTTTATTGTAATTGATTTAGGGAACATATAAGACATAGTAACAATTGTTGATAAAAAAATTGTTGGAAGGGGTTTATTGACATGAATGTAAAAAAAACCGCAGTAGCTGTTGCCGTTGCAAGTGCAGTTGGTGCCATGACTGTATGTTTGTCTGATGAAACAAGAAGAACACAATTAAAAAATCAAACAAAAAGTGTATTTACGAAGATAACTGGAAAAAATAAAGAGGATCAAGTAAAAAAGTTTCAACTTGGAAACCCGCAACCTTCTACTGAAGATAGTAAAATGGTTGATGAAGGTTCGTTATATAGCATTCAGCGTTATAATGAGAAATATCAATAAGTGTAAGTGAGAGCTGCCTTTTTGGCGGCTTTTTTTACCGAAGGAGTGGGAATAGTGATTTCAATTAATGAGCGATACATAAATGGTATACCTATTTTACATATTACAGAAGAAGGTAGTGCAGAAAAACGTCCAGCATTGATTTTTCATCATGGTATTACAAGTGCAAAAGAACATAATTTGCATATTGCTTATTCGATCGCCAAAAAAGGATTTCACGTCATTCTTCCAGATGCGCTTCACCACGGAGAACGAGAAGTAGCAGATTCTGCCCAAAAACGCTATTTATTGTTTTGGAATATCGTTCTTCAATCAGTGCATGAACTGGAGGATATTGTAAGTACATTGGCTTTAGAAGGCTGATTGACCGAAATCAGGTTGCTGTTGGTGGTACATCAATGGGAGCTATTACATCCTTTGGTGCACTCACGCAACATGCGTGGATTAAAAGCGGTCTCTGTTTTATGGGAGTTCCACAGTTTGGACAATTTGCTAATGAGATGTTTAGGAAAGCCGAACAAAGTGGTATGAAGATAAGTGAGCAGGAAAAAGAAAGCTTACTGAACCAGATAAAACCTTATGATTTAGCTAAGCGACCAGATAAGTTAAACGAGCGACCGCTGTTCATGTGGCATGGAAAAGATGATAGTACAATACCGTTCACGTTTGCCCAACAATTTATAGCTGGTATTGAACAATGGAAATCAAGTCAATTTAACAAAATAACGTTTCTTCCAGAAGAAGGAGCAGGTCATAAAGTTTCTAGAAAGGCGATGCTTGAAGCAGCGAATTGGTTGCCTACTGTTATGACTGAAAGCAAGCACGGGATGTTTAGTTAAGATGCGCAAAGAAATTGGAAAAATGGTCATCGTGGTGATCGGTTCGTTATTGTTAGCGAGTTCCTTAAACTTCTTTTTAATACCAGCTGATGTTTTTGCTAGTGGATTTACGGGGATTTCTCAGTTGCTCTCTTATATCGTCCCGCTTTCAACAGGGGTTTTGTTGCTGCTGCTTAACATCCCAGTAGCAATTCTCGGTTGGTTAAAGGTTGGGAAAAGCTTCACCATTTACAGTTTTATGAGTGTCGTTTTAACTGCAGTCTTTTTGGAAATGATCCAGTCCATGCATTCTCTCAAGATATTATGTTAAATGCCGTCTTTGGTGGTGTTATTGGAGCTGCAGGTGCAGGATTGTTGTTAAAATGGGGGCATCTTCAGGTGGACTTGATATCATTGTTCTCGTATTGGCCCGCTATTCAGACCGACCAGTTGGAAGCTTTTTCTTTATATTGAATTCGATCATCGTTGTTGCTTCTGGATTATTACTTGATCCAGAGAAAGCGTTATTCACACTGATTTCGATTTATGTGACCTCGCGTTTTATTGATACAATCCACACAAGATATGTGAAGCTAACAGCTATGATTGTGACTAAAAATGCAGACAAACTAAATAAGGCTATTCATGAGCGGTTAACTAGGGGAATAACACGCATACCAGCAAAAGGCGGATACACATTTGATGAGAAAGAAATGCTTGTTATTGTCATTACGCGATACGAACTGTATGATTTAAAAAACATTGTTGAAGAAGTAGATCCTGCTGCATTTACAAATATTGTGGAAACTGCAAACATCTTTGGTTTATTTCGAAAAGATTAAGGAGGGTTTTATATGAAACCTGGAATTGGTTAGTAATAGCTTGTTTTGCTATCGTCCTTACAGCATGTGGAGGACAGCCAGAAGAAGAGGAAGATCCAAATGTTCCGACTGGAGGAGATACATCAATGTCAGATGAGTGGTCCTTTCAAGCCGATGCCCAACAGACCGATGACCAGCTTAATGTAGAAATGTATGTGCGTAATGAATCTGATGAAGACCAGGTGCTTGTCTTTCCAACATCACAAGAATATGAAA
This sequence comes from Bacillus sp. JCM 19041, assembly GCA_001310375.1. Taxonomy (GTDB): domain Bacteria; phylum Bacillota; class Bacilli; order Bacillales; family Bacillaceae_D; genus Shouchella. Next base: position 10,623 of record BAXC01000142.1, read on the forward strand.
TTGTCCTTGTAAATTCAGATGGAGAAGAAGTTTTCCGATACTCAGATGACCATATGTTTTTGCAGAGTTTTGTTGAAATGACGTTTAAACCAGGAGAAGAGAAAGATTTTCGAGAGACTATTCCTGTTGACCTTTTTCCTGCGGGTGTGTATACAATGACGGTTGAGCTAACAGTTTATGAAGAAATAATTGAAAATCTAGATGACCCAAATACGTTTACCGTAACGAAGGAAATCGAGATTAGTGAGTAGGAAACTACTTGATGATTAACATAAAAAAGGGCTGTCCCATAAGGTCATAAAGAAGTGACTTTTTTGGGCTCAGCCTTTTTTTCTTCACAAAGTCAGTGGGAAGGCAACCGCTCTCGAGATGGGGCCACGCTTTCCGCAGGCGGGCGTTGAACGAACCGGCAAGCCGGTGGATTTCAACTTGCCCTTTCCTCCTGCAGGAGTCGGCCCCCATCTCG
>BAXC01000143.1 GCA_001310375.1 Bacillus sp. JCM 19041
TTTCTTCAACACTTCTTTTAAAAGTACCCATTCTATTTTTAATGTTCTCGTCAAAAAAGCTCCCTCCAAAGTTTTCACTTTTTAAGTGTCTACTTTGGAGGGAGCATATCAATTTTGGCTTCCTTTTTTTAATCAGCATCCTGGAGAGTTCTGATATTTATAGTAGTTGTTCTCATCTTCGGAAAATGGAGGTGACTGTAAGTTCTGTACTTGCAATAACACCGGGGAAATTCCTATTAATAGCTATAGTACTCATGGATAGATAAGAAGAAATCATTTGAAACTGAACCGAGATTCCTTGTAATTATGAAGCTGCCACACCAAATTTCATTTGCTCCATATAGTGACACTGAGAGGAGCGTTACAAACATGAATTGGCAGACGAAAATCAATTATTTAATTGGACATCCGATTGGCGTTTCATTTATTGATGGAACAGGAAAAAGTGGGGTTTTGTGTTATACAAAAAATGGAGAATTATTTTTAATGGAGTATTTGTATCATGAACAATTTGCGCTTAAGCATTATGAGTTTCAACTGATTCAAGATATCCATCCTTTTCCGTCATGTTACTATAGAGTAAGTAAGTTTTGTTTAGAACAAAACTTACTTTTTCCCATTGTCAGGAAAATGATTATATAGGAACAATCTTTGAGCCTGATAATAAAAGAATCATGTAAAGTATGCTTCCTTAAAGAGAGTGCGGATTATGCATTCTTGTTTTGTGATTGTGAAATAATAACTATCTTTTTTGCTTTATTGTTTGGTAAGTTAAAAAGAAAGAATCATCTACCAATTGAAGGGAGCTAGTGATGGAAGAATTGATTAACTATAAGATATGGACTGTTTGTATGATACAAGACGGAGAAAACGTGCTCATGTTAAATCGTCAACATGATAACTTCAAAGGTATATCCCTCCTGGAGGCAAAGTTGATTTTCCTGAAAGTTTCACAGAAAGCGCCATTCGTGAAGTGTATGAAGAAACTGGTTTACGCGTAAGTAATTTAATTTATAAAGACTTTATGAATACGTCAATACAACAACGAACGATAGATATATGATTTTTAATTACATAACTACTGACTTTTCAGGGGAAGTAACGAAAGATGGACCGGAAGGAGAGCCTATTTGGGTCAATAAGAATGAACTCGATCAGCTTCCTATGCAGAAATCGATCCGTAGGAGGATGCCATTCTTTTTTGAAGAGGGAACATTTGAGATTCACATCACTTGGGATGAGGGGACTAAAGAAGAGGGGAAAGTGGTAATTCGAAAAACCTAGTGCCTTTATTGTACTCCCAAATGATTACGTGTTATTGAGCTGTTATCATATGAAGAAATCTAAAACACGGTTGACGAGGATTACTTGAACTCTTATTTGTAACTGATAGGATCTTATTTACATAGTTATTTAAGACGATTCTAAAAGAATCGTTTTTTTGCGCTTTTCCAAGAAAAGAAGGAAGTTTATACTAAAAAAGACTTTCCGTTTTTCTTATTGGAACGAAATCGGTTCAAACGGCGCACAAATTGACCAGAATGGTTGGAGATGTAGCGGTAAAATAAAGGCAAGGGTTGAGGGGTATGGCAATGATTGATGTATTGCAAGAGACGATTGACTATATGGAGAAGCATTTGCTTGAGCCTATTTCAATGGACGAGATAGCTAGAAAGGCGAATGTGTCTCCGTTTCATTTTCAACGGTTATTTTCAGTATTAACGGATATGTCGGTTGGTGACTATTTGCGAAAACGACGATTAACCTTGGCGGCCCAAGAACTAGTCAGTTCTAACCTGAAGATCATTGATATTGCCTTCAAATACCATTACGAAACGCCCGAAGCTTTTACAAAAGCCTTTCGTAAGCAGCATGGGTTTACCCCCAGTGATGTACGTAAGGGTTTTGGAAAGTTAAATGCATACAGCCGACTCACTATACAGGTGAATTTGAAGGGAGCAGATCCAATGCGCTATCGAGTAGTTGAACGAGATGAATTTCAAGTAATTGGAACGAAGCGGACTTTTTCGCTTAAGAACGACCAGAATACGAAAGAGATACCAACGATGTGGTCTGAACGAAGCAAGGACGGCACAATTGCGAAATTGGCTCAATTGAATGATGGACAGATAAAAGGTTTGCTTGGCGTGTGCATTGATAACCAAGTAAATACATCTCTACAGGAAGTTGAGTATTGGATTGCCGTTGATTCAACTACTGATGAATCAAGTGAATTTGAGAAGCTGATTCTTCCTGCCTCGACATGGGGAGTATTTGAAGTACATGGTCCAGCTCCGACCTCAATACCAAAAGTCTGGAGAAAAATCTTTTCAGAATGGTTGCCATCCAATCCGTATGAGCATGCAGAAACTCCAGAGCTTGAAGTTTATTTGGACGAAGATGTGTTTAAAGAAAATGCCTATGCTGAAATATGGATTCCATTAAAATAAAGCAGTTTCTTAGCGCGAAGATAGAATTTACAACAGTTGTAGTAAACTAGTAAAAAGCAGCTGCATCCTTGCAGCTGCTTTTTACTTCGATATTCTTTCTTTAAGCAGTAAGAGTGATGTTTACTTGTCCTATTCCATCATAATCCACGCTATATGTTCCTTTCTTTGCTATGAGTGGAGGGATAAATGTTCCTGAAGAAATTGCCATGCCTTTTTTTAATGATTTTTGGTTTTTAGCCAATTTTTGAGTGAGCCATTTAATAGAAGATGTTGGATTACCTAAAACAGCAGAAGAATTGCCTTCAGCGACTTTTACTCCGTTATGAAAGAGGTTCATTTTTATGTTACGGAGTAAGTGGTGTGAAGGTGGACTTACTGGAGTTGATAAAACAACAAGTCCTGTTGCGGTATTGTCGCATACCAAATCTGATAAGGTAAAGTTTGGGAACCAATCAATGTATCGTGCATCGGGAATTTCAATGCCCGCTGCAAGTTTGCTTTTAGTCAAAATCTCTTGTTCATTGGCCCCTATTGATAAGTCTTCGGTCAAGATAAAAATAAGTTCTGGTTCAATCAAAGGAGAAAACAAGGAAGACATTGAAATGGAGTCACCACTATTTACAAGGTTGGAAGGGAGCAATGTTCCAAAAGCTGGTTCGTCTGTATTGGCTATCGCCTGTGTTTCGGCACTGGTCATACTAATTTTGTAGCCAGCAATTTTTGTGCTTTTTTCCAGCATGCTTTTTTTTGATATTAGTTTTTCTTGAATGCGATAGGCGCTTTTTTCATCAATTGTATGCTTTTCACTAATGAAAGGTATAGGTTTTTTTGATTTATGCGCTTGCAGCAACATATCTACAATCGTATCTTTCATAAAATAATCCCCCTCTTAGTTTTGTTTAATTATCCTAGTAATCTTTATATTTTGATTATACTATATATACCCATGGTATTGGAATAGACCGCGATATGTATCTCCAAGGGGGTGAAATAAAATAAGGCAATAAGAAGGCACTCTCTAAGCAAGAGGTGTCTTCTAGTAATGATTACGATTTTAGAACTTAACATCATAAAGTAAACATGCTAGAATATATTTAGTTGATATATCATCTATTTTAGGAGTGATTGCTTTTTGTTGCGCCATGACCCTGATAAAATCGGCCTTATTATACGTGATTTACACTTGGAAGTTCAAAGTTATTTAACAAAGAGACTTGAACCATTAAGCTTGGCCCCGGAACAACATTTATTAATGATATTATTGCTTGAGAACGATGGTCTCTCACAAACGGAAATAGCAGAAAAACTCAATAAAGATAAAGCGAGTATTGCGAGGATGATTTCGAGTCTGGAGAAGAAGCAATATGTGTATCGCGCCACGTCCAAACATGATGGGCGAGTGATTCTTGTGTTTGTTTCTGAAAAGGGAATAGCGTTAAAAAAAGATATGTATCGAATTGGTCAAGAAATTAATGTCGTTCTTGAAAAGAATTTTAATGAAGACGAGAAAAATACGCTGAAGCACTTATTGCAACAGATTCAGATGAATATGAGAGAGTCATAAATGTCTCTCACTTTTCTTAGTTGATATATCAACTAAGTCGTTTAGCGGAGGTGAACAATAAGATGAAGCATGCAATTCTTTTTTCTCTTTTAATGGCTTTTCTAATAAGCTCAACGATGTCATTTGTTATGACTGCTATAAATGTAGGTTTAATGAAATTTTTATGCGAGCGCTTTTAATGAATTTGTTGATTGGTTTTACTATTTCAGCGCCAGTATCATTCTTTGCCTTCCCGCTTGTGAACAAAATCGTTACTAAATTACTTGGTGAACAAATATAGTTAATTTCTCTTTCTATTCATGTTAAAAGTAAAGTGAAACTTTCGTACGTATCGTCTTATACGATGCCCCAGAAAGAAATATACTCATATCAATGAGCACGGAAATGGTAAGAGCGCCTATTGTTTTCTCACTGTCATAAGTCACTTCTTTCACCAATCTTTCTTTGGTTGTATTACCATCCTCTCGTTATTTTACTCGAAAGTTACGTTAGAAGAACAAACAAGCGGCCACTGTATATTCTACAGTGGCCGTCGTTTAACTTGATATGGTTTTTTCACCAATATATTCTTGCTCTGGTCTGAAAATGCGATTATCTTCAGCTTGCTCGAGTACATGGCTGCTCCAGCCAACAATTCGGCTAACACAAAATGTAGGTGTGAACCATTCTGGCTCGAATTTAAGTGCGTCCATAACAGCAGCTGCATAATACTCAACGTTAACATGAAGTGAACGCCCGGGTTTAAATTCCTCAAGCAATCGAGTTGCCGTTTCTTCGGTTGCGACTGCGTCAGTGAGAAGTTGATCACCGTTACCTGACGTCTTTAAAACGTCACGTAGGCAATTGCCCTTGGATCTGTGGTTTTATAGACGCGGTGTCCAAAGCCCATCAACTTTTCTCCACGGCTAAGTTTTGCTCGTAGAAAGTCTTCAGCACTAGTGGTGTTCGTTTGGATTTCCTCTAATAAGTTAAGTACTCCAGTAGGAGCACCACCGTGTAACGGACCTTTCATTGCTCCGATGGCTGCGCATACGGCGGAAGGCAAGTCAGATTCAGTAGAAGCAACAACTCTTCCGGCAAAGGTGGATGCATTCATTCCATGTTCCATTGTCAAGATTAAGTAGGCATTTAATGCAGCGACGTGTGTGGACTTGGGCTTAATTCCAGTAAGCATATAGAGGTAATTTGCAACATGATCAAGCTCTGGTTTGGGTTCTAGTGGTTCATTGCCACCAACGAATTGAATCCACGTACTAATGATTGTCGGAAATAAAGCAATGAGACGAGTGGCTTCTTCTTTAGTCGGGGGCCATTGTGCATTTGCATCAATACTTGATATACATGTACGTAAAACTTCCATAATGTCTAATTCCTTAGGTAACGCTTGCATTAATGTTTTTACATGAGTGGGCAATGAGCGATTGTTCTTGAGCTGTGTTGAGAATTGATTTTTCTCAGCCATTGTTGGCATTTTTCCCATAAGGAGTAAAAAAGCAACTTTCTCAAAAGTAGCGGTACGAGCAAGCTCACCTGCATCGTATCCACGATATAACAATGTTCCTTTCGATCCATCTACATCACTAATCGTTGTTTTCGTAACAACAACACCTTCTAAGCCACGTGCAAACATTAACAACACCCTTTCCAACATTTTCTTTATCATAAAGGAATGATATGATAAAGAAAATTAAATAATATCGATAATAATGATTATGATTATTAATCAGAGAGGGAGAATATGAATATCCAATGGATTGAAAGCTTTCTGGCAGCAGCTAGATTTGAGAATTTTAGAAAAGCAGCTACGTCGTTGTATGTTTCTCAACCAACAGTGACAGTCCATATTCACCAATTAGAAAAAATGATTGGCGCGGAATTATTTGAACGAACAGGTCGTAAAGTCGTTTTAACTCATTTGGGCAGAGAGTTTGTACCACATGCACGCAAAATGTATGACTCTTATCATGAGGGAATGTCATATATGGATAAGAAGGTTCAAGGGTTTCAAAGTGAAGTGAACTTGGCCGCTTCGCCATTAGTTGCCTCGACATATTTACCTCACTGGGTCAAAGCATTTGTCAGGCGGTTTCCAGAAATAGAAGTGAATGTAGATGTCATGGAATCTGCTCTTATTGATCAGACGGTTGAACTAGGAAATGCAGATATTGGTTTATCCCGTAGTCCTGCTCAAACATCGGGTGCCACAAGTATTTGTATTCAAACGGAAAACCTCGTGTTTGTGGCTCCTCATGACGGTTATGATGAAGAAAGAAGTCTACCTGTTGATTATGAAGAGGTTCTTCATACACATCGGTTATTAACGCATAATCACCCACTTTATTGGGATGATGTTTTGCTTTCATGCAAACACTTTGTACCTGATCTAAAAGAAATGAAGGTGTCACAAGTTCATGTGACAAAACGTTTTATTGAAGAAGGCATGGGGTGTTCTTTTTTACCCTTGTCTGCTGTGCGCAGGGAACTAGCTGAAGGAAGAATGCTAGAAGGAGAGATTCCAAATATTCTCTTACCAACTGTATCAACATATTTAATTAAAAAGTCCCCATCAAAAGAGGGTGAAGCTTTTGCGGAAATTGTGCGAGAGCTGACATAACAAAGAAGGACATCATTCATCTGTGGTTCCGTCTTAATGAAAACCATCACCATCAAAGGAGTGATGATTACTATTATTGTTGTTGGAGAGGTTTTTTCAATTTTGTTATCCTCTCTTTCAAAGTGTAAAAGAGGGGATTCGCTGATCAGAAAGGTAGATAAGTATGATACAAAAGCGAACGTATGTGTGTTATTATAGGACAAGCGTGATATACGCACTATGAAAGGAGAATGCCATGACTGGTAAAACCCATATAATTGGCGGCATTCTTGCATGTCAGGCGGTAGATATATTTGTTTTTGGGAATGATGGTGGTTTTGTTTATTATGCAGCTGGTGTAGCAGGGGCCTTATTGCCAGACATTTGCCATACACATTCAAAGATAGGGAGACGTTTCCCCGTTATATCAAAAATGATAGCAACGATATTTGGACATAGAACATTTACCCATAGCTTGCTTTTTTTGGTCATTATTAACGCAACTCTACTATTTTTCTTTCCAGATAATGAAGCATTGCGACGCGGTGTGCTCATTGGAATGGCCTCACATTACTTGCTTGATGCACTAACCGTTAGAGGAATTCGTTTTCTTTATCCTGCCGATATACGTGTTCGACTAGCAAGAATTCGAACTGGCGGCGGATTTGAATCGATCTTGCTCGCTTTGTTTGTTGTAGCAATTGGCTGGATTTATGTCGTACATGTATAAGTAAAGAAAAATGTACTGAACATACATAATGTAATTAAAGTGAAAAACCGCTATAGTTAACTATAGTGGTTTTTCGCAATTAAAGAAGGTTTCTTTCAAGAGATTTGGAATGATAAGAATGGAGGATGGTGCTAATGTCAAAAAATATAAAGGACAACTTGATTGATTCTTATAACAAGAAAGCACAAGAAAGAGAGCTAGATTCATTGCCAGAATGGAAACTAGCAGAACGGGAGCGTTTTTTAACGATCATTCAAAAGGAAAATGCAAAACATTTTTTAGAGATTGGCGCAGGTCCAGGAAAAGACAGTCTTTTTTTCAACAGAATGGCCTGAATACTTTCAGCACGGACATTTCAGACAAGATGGTTGAATTATGCAAGCAAAAAGGGTTAAAAGCGGAAGTGATGAGTTTTGAAGCTCTTGAGGTAGAAGCTAATCGCTTTGATGCGATTTGGGGGTTAAATTGTTTGCTCCATCTTCCAAAAGCACGGTTAGGTTTAGTATTGGAAGAAATGAAGCGGGTATTAAAACCTGATGGTCTTTTTTATTTAGGTGTTTACGGTGGTAAAGACTCTGAAGGAATTTGGGAAGAGGATTTCTATGAACCAAAACGGTTCTTTTCCTTTTTTAAAGATGAGGATTTACTGGCTGTCGTTTCAGAATATTTCAAAGTTGATTCCTTTCAAGTGATTCCAAGTGAAGTAATAGGAGGTACACTTCATTTCCAAGCATGTTTGTTAAGGAAAGTAGTATGTCTAATAGATAGGGTTATGAAATAAATCATCGAGAAAATTGTGGTTCATGCGTTTGAAATAGATCGATTACTAATAGGGGCAGTAAAGAGCTTGTTGCACAGTGCAACAAGCTCTTTATCTATGTAGCGCTTAAAAAACGAACTCCAGCCATAAGGATAACGCCTATCAAAACAGTTAGCGATAAACTCTTTGTAAAAAGCGCCACCAAAATGGTAGGAATGAGCACGGCAACTACCTGCCAATCAAATGAAATAAATTGATCAGTGTCAGTAACGATACCTTCAACAACAAGTGCCGTCAGTATACAGATTGGAATAAATGATAGCCATTTCAGAACAATTGACGGCATCTGAATTTTTCTTACAAAAATAAATGGGAGTACGCGTGGGATAAAGGTAACAAGCAGACAACCTAAGATGAGTAAGAGCATACCGCTACTAATCGTCATTTGATAACACCATCCCTATTGTTGCAGCGAAGCAAGTTGATAATAAAACGGCGATATGCCTGAAACGAAGATGGAAAAGACGATCATGGACACAACGACAAGTAGAATGACAAAAATATTTAGTCTTAGCTTTGCTGATTGCGACTGCTCAAGTTGGAGTACAAGTAGAGCAACAAACATTGCGATTAACGCAAAATCAAGCCCAAATGCATGTGGATTACTAATCCATTGACCGAGTATTGCTCCCGCAGTGCAAGCAGCTGCCCAACAAAGATACGCTGTAATATTTAATCCATCCATCCATTTTGCATGAAGGTGCCCATCGCGTGCTGCTCGTGTTGAGGCGACTCCAAAAGATTCGTCTGTCAGCAAAGCGCCAAAACCGATATTTCGTAGGAAAGACTCTTTTGTGAAGTAAGGGGCAAGTGTCAAGCTGAGCAGGAAATGGCGTAAGTTCACAATAAAGGTTGTCGCAATAATCACCGGTAGAGTTGCACCTGCAACAAGTAATGCACAGATGATAAATTGGGCAGAGCCGGCGTATACAAATAGCGATAAAGCGGCAATTTCAATAATGCTCAAGCCAGAGGCGGTTCCAACAATGCCAAAAGCGATACCGATGCTCATGTAGCCGAAGAGAGTAGGAGCGCAGTCTTTCGCTCCTTGAAGGAAGCTGTTGGCGGAGATCATTTCTTTTGTTAAAGGTCTAGGAGAATCCATTACATACGTCCTTTCCTCAAAAGCAAAATAGCTTAAAGTCATTTTAATCGGCTTAGAAGAAGAGGGCAAGAAGATTTCATAAAAGAGAGAAAAAATATCAGATATAGAAAAAGAGCTGTTAGTGCGACTCACTGCCAATTCTTTTTTAGAAACTGGCTTTTAACGAGTGAAGTTGTGAATTTTTTTCTAAGATTCAACTAAATTTATGATAAGATGAAGGGCATATAGCGTGAAAGTGGTGTAAAGGAGAGGAATTGGAATTAAGAAGAATGATAAACCGTTAGTTGTTGTTGCTCCAGATAAGTTTAACTTTCTCATTTATTGTTATCCGGTCCTAACGAAGAAATATTTTCTTTCAAACATACGAAGCAGAATAAACGCCTAAGAAGATTATGTGGAGAAGTGGTCGATGAAAATGAGTACATTGGAGGAAGAGTAGATAAACTAGCAGATGCTGTGTTTCCAGGACTTAGTGACAAAGACAAAAGCGTCATTACTTCCTCGTTTGAAGCATGGTGGTATGGACCTCATATTAGCATTGGATTTGGTCCTTTATTAGAAATGACAATGGCAAAAATGCACTATCCAGAATATATAAAAAAGGATGATAAGCGAACGGTTGCCGTTTTGTTTGATGAGATCCCTCCTGATTGTTTGAAGGATGCTGGTAAAGTTCTAACCCTTATCCCAATCACGATGTATCTATAAAGTGAAAGGAGTTCATTAATGGAAGATCCGTGGTTTACAGTCACTGAATTAGATAGCAAGACGTATGCGATTAGCGAGTACGGACACTGGGAAAAAGTCCATTCGTTTCTGCTGTTAGGAGAAGAAAAAGCTGCTCTTATTGATACTGGACTTGGTATTGATTCAATTAAGCGCGTTGTGGACAAGTTGACAAATTTACCAATAGTGGTGATAACAACCCATGTTCACGCCGATCATATTGGCGGTCATGGCGAGTTTGAACAGCTTTTTGTTCATGAAGACGAAGAAGATTGGCTTATTTCTGGGATTAAAGGGTTAGCAATTGAACAGATAAGAAAAGATATAGGAAGAGATATAATCATATCAACTCCAGACTCATTTGATCCATCTACATATCGACCTTATCAAGGGGAACCATCTGACTACTCAAGGACAAAGATGAAATTGATTTAGGAAATCGGATATTGGTCGTCTATCATACGCCGGGGCATTCGCCTGGACATATCAGTCTGTTTGATAAACAGAGTGGTTATTTGTTCACTGGAGATTTATTTTATGATGAGACGCCTATTTATGCATTTTATCCTACGACTAGTCCAACTGATTTAGTTGATTCTTTGGAGAAAATTGCAGCGATTGAAGATGTAACTAAAATATATGGTTCTCACAATACTATTGGCATTGACCTAGTATTTTTGCTGAAGTCCATCGTGCAATCACTTATTTGCGGGAAAACGACCTCATTACGTTCGGATCAGGCGTTCATGAGTTTGTAGGTTTTTCTGTACGGTTTTAAAACAAACGATAGAGAGGAATTAAACAACGTGTTAGATATTCAGTTCATACGTAAGCATGCAGATAAGATTCAACAAACAGCAGAACAAAAAAAGATGAAGGTACCAATCGAAGAGCTTTTAGATACTGATATAAAACGCCGTGAGTTGATTCAAAAGATTGAGGTTTTCGTACAAGACGTAACCAG